>NZ_JBIUHC010000043.1:0-65823 GCF_044627735.1 Cupriavidus sp. CuC1
CTCCACGCTGTGTCGCAGTAGCGCTTTGGAGACGCCGAATTCATATAAGTTCCATCAAGAACAGAACACTACACTAGAAGCGCTAAAACACCGCCCACTCACGCTATTCAGCATCAGCAGCTAGAAGCATGAAAACCCCGCCCAGCAAGCGCCAAAACCCGCGTCAGCGGGCTACAAGCCATACACATCGCACACTTCCCCCAACCTACAATTCCTCCTCCAATCTCAACAGACTTTGCGAACGAATCAGCGGAACGGGACACTGTCTAGCCAGGCGTGCCGCTGCCCACCTCCGCACGCTCGCCAATCAGCGCGAGCTTGCGTGAGCCGGCAAAGATGTCGCTGGGTTTGAGCCCGAATACCTGCCGGATGGAATGGCTGAAGTGGGTGGAGTCGGGGTAGCCGGTATCCAGCGCCACATGGGCCAGGTTGGAGTCCTGGGTGACGTAGTGCAGCAGGCTGCGGGCACGCTTCCAGGTACGAAAGCTGCGAAACGGCGTGCCGACGTCTTCCTTGAACAGGTGCAGGAAGCGCGAGAAGGACAGATGGGCCGACGCGGCGCATGACTCGGCTGTGGCCGTGGCCGACGGCGCGTTGCGGATGCGCTGCACCACGGCCTCGATGCGCGGATCCAGCCGGCGCGGCGCCAGTCTCTCGCCAAAGAAGATCTGGTCGAAGCTGTCCGCCTGCAGTTCCAGCTCGCGCCCACGCTCGCTCAGGTAGGCATGCGCCTGGCGCACGTGGCGCACAAAGGCCGGATCGTCCACCGGCCCTGCCCGCTCGCGTATCACCGCTGGCAGGCGCGCAAGGTCGATGCTCTCCGCCTCCAGGGCCAGGTCGCAGATCATGCGGTCGTCGCAAGCCACCGAGTGCGGCGTGTACGCCGGCACCACCGCCAGTTCCGTGGATTCCCAGGGCCCGTCGTCAAATCGGATGCGAATGGGTGCACGCAAAGACACATAGATCAACAGCCCGCCCATGGTGCGGACCGAAGGGGCGCCAAGCAGGCCGGCGTAGAACAGCCGGTCAGGCGTGAGCCACATCACCCGGCCGGCTCCGTCCCGGGCGCAAGGCGCCACGGTCGTCGCTGGCGGGCACGCAATGCCTTGTGCTTGCATCTGCATGTCCTTGTCTCCTGCTGGCGCAGTCTGCGCACCGGTGGGTGCGTCGCCAGGCCTGCTAGTTATGTGGTCTCGGTGCGCCAGCCATGATGCGATGCAAAAAAACGACGCAAAAAACAGCATAGCCGGAGCTACCGGCTACGTCTTGCGTCAGGTGGCTATGCCGGCCACGGGTGGTCCGGTGCTCAGCCCTCGCCGTGGTGCTCGCCGTAGTGCTCGCGATAGCGCTGGCGCAACGCGAACTTCTGGATCTTCCCGGTGGAGGTGGCCGGCAATGCCGCCAGCACCACCACCGCCTTAGGCACCTCGAAGCCGCCCGGGTGGGCCTTGCAGTGCGCGCCCAGTTCATCCTCCTCCACCCGTGTGCCGGGCTTCAGGGTCACGAAGGCCGTGACCGCCTCGCCCCAGCGCGCATGCGGCAGCCCGACCACCGCCGCATTGGCCACGGCGGCGTGGCGCAGCAGCACCTCCTCGACCTTGATCGAGGGCACGTTTTCGCCTCCGCTCTTGATCATGTCCTTGATGCGGTCAAGGAACAGCAGCTGGCCATCCTCGTCCAGCACGCCGAGATCGCCGGAGTGATGCCAGCCAAAGCGCTGCACGCGGGCGGTAGCCTCGGGATCCTTGTAATAGCCCAGCATCACGTTAGGTCCGCGAAACACGATCTCGCCGGGCTCGCCCGGGCCGAGCAGCCGGCCGTCGTCGCCCATCACCGCCACCTCGTTGACCACCGTGCCCACGCCCCAGTAGGCGCCAAAGCGCTTGCGCTGCTCCTCGGCCTCGAAGATGGTGGCCGCCGGGTACATCTCGGTCTGGCCGGAGCACAGGATGAAGTTGGGGCAGAACGCGTCGAGCAGGCGCAGCAGCAGGTTCTTGGGCAACGGCGCCATGCCGTAGATGCACAGCCGCACGCTGGAGAGGTCGGTCGCGGCGAACTGCGGGTGCTCCAGCATGGCCCGGTACATCATCGGCAGCGCCACCACCACGGTGACGCGGTGCCGCGCCAGGTCCGCCAGCACCCGGGCCGGATCGAAGCCGCGCCCCACCACCACGGAGTGTCCGCCCAGCAGCGCGCTCATGGTATTGCCGTGCTGCGCGCAGTGGAACATCGGCAGCAGGCAGGTAAAGACTTCCCGCGCCATCCCGCAGCCGGTATCGACGAGGTTGGCCGACAGCACCGAGTGCACCGAGGCGTGCGAGTGCATCACGCCCTTTTGCGGGCCGGTGGTGCCGCTGGTGTACATGATCTGCGCCAGCTGGCCGCTGGCGATGTCCACATCCGGCAGCGTGGCCGGCTGGCCGGCCAGCGCGTTGGCATACCTGGTCACGGCCAGCCCGGCCGTCTCACCCGCTACCTCGCCCGCCGGCTCCAGCAGCACGACGGGAATGCGCGACGCTGCGACCAGTTCGCCAATGCCCGGCCGCGCCAGCACGGATGCGTCCGCCACCAGGCGCGTCACCTCCGCGTGTTCCAGGATGTACCGGATCGCGTCCGGCGCCAGCGCCGTATTGATCGGCACCCACACCATGCCGGCCTTCTGGATGCCCAGCACTGCCACGATCATGTCGATCGAGTTGTTGCACAGCATGCCGACGCGCTCGGCGCTGCGCATGCCTTGGGTCAGCAGGTAGTGGGCAAACTGGTTGGTGGCGGCGTCCAGCGCCGCATAGGTCAGGCTGTGCTCGCCCTCGATCAAGGCCGTGCGGGCGCCGAAGCGCCGGGCCGAGCGGTGGATCACGTCGCCAAGGGCGATGCGCCCGATGCGCTCGCGCGCCTGTTCCGTTGCTGTGCTCATCTGTGTCTCCAAAGTGTCTCCGAATGTGGATTGCCGTTGCTCCCGCTCAGTTCATCTTGGGCGGCGGCAGCAGCTCGCTGGCCGGAATCCACTTGTCGCCCGCTACCTTCATGATGCGGATGCGGTCGTTGCTCAGGCGGTTGCTGGCGGAGACATTGAAGCCCGGGTTGCCCAGCTCGTCGGGCGGCAGCTTGGTCGATTCCATGGCGGCGTTGAACGTCTCGGCGGTCAGGTTGCGTCCGGCCTTGTCGGCAAGAGCCGCGAAGGTGACATAGGCGTAGTAGCTGAACATCGAATACACGCCCGGGTCTTCATTGAAGCGCTTCTTGTACGCGGCGCTCCACTGCCGCACAGCCGGGTTTGGATCATCGGCATAGGGCAGCATGGTGAAGGCCGCGGCGTGGACACCGTCCAGCGCCTTGCCGCCGAGCAGCGGCACCTGGTGCGCGTAGTTGGCCGAGGTCCCCGCGAAGACCGGGTTGAAGCCGATCTTGCGCGCTTCCTGCACCGACGCGATGTACTCGCGCATGGTGGAAGCATTGAACACCAGGTCACAGTTGGCCGCCTTGAGTCGCGCCATCTGCGAGGAGAAATCGGTGGCCCCGCGCTTGTACGAGACCTTTTCCACCAGGGTCATGTTCCTGGTCTTGAGATAGGCCTGAGCGCCTTCCAGCGACTCCCGCCCGTAGTCGTCGTCCTGGTACAGCATGCCAACCCGCTGGTAGGGCTTCTGCTTGAGGAAGTAGTCCATGATGGTGGTGGACATCAGGAAGTTGGACGGCCCCAGCGCGATCTTGTACGGGCTGGCCGGCTCGTACATATCGCGCGCCGCGCTTTGCGGCATGAAATTGAACACCTTGCTCTGCAGCAGGAACGGCAGCGTGGCCATATTGGGCGCGGTGCCCAGGTGGCCGATGATGGCGAACACGCCATCCTGCGTGACCAGCTTCTGCGCGGCCAGCACGGCCCGCTTGGGCTCGTAGCCGTTGTCTTCCACCACCACCCGCAGCTTGCGGCCCTGCACGCCGCCGCGGGCGTTGATTTCTTCCACGGCCATGGTCATGCCATTGCGCGACTCCTTGCCATAGTTGACGATCGGCCCGGACATATCGGTGATCAGGCCGAGCACGATTTCCTTGTCGGTGACGCCGCGCGCCTGCGCGATCGCGCCGGCGCTGAGCGCGAGCGCAATGGCGGCGATGGTGGTCTTCAAGATCATGGTTGTCTCCTTGTCTTATCGGTTTGTTGCTTTATTGCTCTATTGGTGGATTGCCTTGGCTTCAATGCACGCTCTGTGGCGGCTTGGGTCCCGACTGGATCCTGCTTGGCACGGACCGCGGGTCCGGCGGTAATGAGATGGGCGCATTGCTCTGTGCCTGGCCGCCCAGGCCCACGGCATCGGCCACGGGTGTCGGTGCCGACCAGTCGGACAAGCGCTGCCCGCCCCGCGCCAGCGCCGCCAGCAAGGAGGAGATGTCCCAGTAGTCGTAAGCATTGCCGCGCAGGCGGCCGTAGCGCTCCAGCCCGGCTTTGATGCGAGGCAGGCCAATGCTGTCCGCCTGCCACACCGGGCCACCGAGATAATCGGGAAAGCCATAGCCGGCGGTCCACACCATGTCGATGTCGCCGGGCCGGCAGGCCACGCCCTCCTCCAGCAGCTTGGCGGCCTCGTTGATCAGCGGAAACATCAGGCGCTCGACAATCTCGGCGTCGGCAATGTCCGTGCGGCGGACGATGCCGTGCGCACGGCCCAGCGCGGCGCAGATGCGCTCGGCCTCCGGGTCCGCCACCGGCTCGCCGTCCGGGTAGCGGTAGTAGCCAGCGCCGCTCTTGCAGCCGAGCCGCCCGAGCATGAACAAGGTGCGCACCACCGCGCGATAAGCAGGGTCAGGCGGCAGGCCGCCGGCCTTGCCATACTCCAGCACGATCTTGGCACCCGTGTCGATCCCGGCCAGGTCCAGCATGCGGCACGGGCCCATCGCCATGCCGTAAGCCTGCATCACCGCATCCAGCCGCGCCGGGCTCACGCCTTCCATCAACAGGAACTCGCTCTCGCGCAGGTAGGCTTCGGCCATGCGATTGCCGATAAAGCCGAAGCACACGCCCGTCACCACCGCCACTTTGCCGAGCCGCCGGGCCAGGTGCATGGCTGTCACCAGCACATCCGGCGCGGTGGCGCTGCCGCGCACCACCTCGATCAGCCGCCCGCCATTGGCCGGATTACGGAAATGCAGGCCGGCGAAATCGTCCGGCCGGCCGCTGGCCTCGGCCAATACCTCCACGTCCAGCGTGGAGGTATTGGTGGCAATGATCGCGCCGGGCTTGCAGATGTGGCCGAGGCGGGCGCACACCTGCTGCTTGAGCGCCATGTCCTCCACCACCGCCTCGATCACCAGCTCGCAGCCAGCCAGCGCGCCATAGTCCAGCGTGCCGGCAATCAGGCCCATGCGCCTGGCCACCTGATCGGGCCGCAGCCGCCCGGCCGCGGCGCTGGCCTCGTACTGGGCGCGCACGGACGCCAGGCCCTTGGCCAGCGCGGCGTCGCTGGCTTCAACCAGCGTCACCGGCAAGCCGGCGTCCGCCAGGCTCATGGCGATGCGCCTGCCCATGGTGCCGGCGCCCACCACGCCGGCGGTATGCAGCGCACGCGGCGCGATTCCCGAAGGCACGCCGGGCACGCGGGCCGCCTGCCGTTCGGCAAAGAACAGGTGGCGCAGCGCTCGCGATTCCGGTGACGCCACGCAGGCGGCAAGCAAGCCGGCCTCCACCGCCTCGCCCTCGGCGAACGGCAAGGTTGCCGCCGCCTGCACCGCTTGCACGATGGCCGCTGCGGCCGGATAGCGCGCGCGCTCCTGCGTGGCGTGCCGCAGGGCCTGCGCGAAAAAGTCCGCCGGGAGGCCGGCAACCGGCACGGACAGCGCGGACAGCCGGCGCGGCGGCGCCGGCCTTTCCAGCAGGTCTTCCAGGAAATTAAGGCCCACGGCCAGCGGCTCGCCCGGTGTCAGCGCATCGACGATGCCGGCGGCCAGCGCCGCCTCGGCGTCAAGCATGCGACCGCTCAGCATCAGGTCCAGCGCCAGGGCCGCCCCGCAGGCGCGCGGCAGCCGCTGGGAGCCCAGCGAGCCGGGCAGCAGCCCCAGCTTGATCTCGGGCAGCCCGACCCGCGTGCCAGGCAGGGCCACCCGGTAATGGCACGCCAGCGCCAGTTCCAGCCCGCCGCCGAGCGCGGTGCCGTGCAGCACGGCCACCACCAGCCGCTCGCTGGCTTCGATCCGGGCCAGGATGCGGTTGTAAGGCGCGGCCGTGAAATCCGGCGCGCCGAACTGGGCGATGTCGCCGCCCGCCACAAAGGTCCGGCCCGCGCACCAGATCAGCAAGCCATCGAGCGAGGGATCGGCCTCGAAGGCGGCCAACTGCGCATCCAGGCCCGCCACCGTGGCCACCGACAGCGCGTTCACCGGCGGATGATCGATGCACAGCAGGCCGATCCGGCCATGCCGGACCAGGCTGACGGTGGCGGTGTTTCCTGCGTGGCTCATGGCGCCTCCTGTTTCGGGGCCGCTTATGGATTATGGATTACGGATTACGGATTGCGGATCGCGGATCGCGCTCAGGCCACCTTGGCCAGGTACATCGACTCGATCAGCGCGCTGTACTTGTCGTTGACCAGCTTGCGCTTGAGCTTCATGGTCGGCGTCAGCTCCTCGTCCTCGGCGCCAAGGCGGGTCTCGATCAGCCGGAATGCCTTGATCTGCTCGACCCGCGCGAACTGCTTGTTGACCTTGTCGATCTCCTGCCCCACCAGCGCGATCACCTCCTTGCTGCGGCACAACGACCCGTAGTCGGAAAAATGCACGTCGTGCTCCTGCGCCCACTGCTCCACGTTGTCCTGGTCGATCATCACCAGGCAGCTCAGGTAGGGACGGCGGTCGCCGATCACCACGGCGTCTGTCACATAGGGGCTGAACTTGAGCTGGTTCTCCCACTCGGACGGCGTGACGTTCTTGCCACCGGCGGTGATGATCAGGTCCTTCATGCGGTCGGTGATATAGAAGTAGCCCTGCTCGTCCACCCGGCCCACGTCGCCGGTGCGAAGCCAGCCGTCGGCCATGGTCTCGGCGGTCTTGGCCGGCAGGTTCAGGTAGCCCATGAAGACCTGCGGGCCCCGCACCAGCAGCTCGCCTTCATGCGAGACCCTCACCTCGGTATGCGGCAAGGCAATGCCGATGCTGCCCGGGCGCATCCGGCCCGGCGGGTTGCAGGTGGCCGCGCCGGTGATCTCGGTCATGCCCCATAGCTCGTGCAGCACGATGCCCAGCGCCATATACCAGCGGATCAGGTCGGGCGAGATCGGCGCCGCGCCGGTCACCGCCAGCTGCACGCGGTTCAGGCCCATCATGCGGCGTACGTTGCCCAGCACCAGCGTATCGGCCAGCCAGAGCTTCAGGCGGGCGCCCAGCGGCAGCGCCCTCGCCTGCCCGTCCTCGTGCACGCGGTCCCGACCGGCGGCCAGCGCCCAGTCATAGGCCCAGCGCTGCAGGCGGGTGGCTTCCCGGACCGCGATGGTCACGCTGGAATAGAGCTTCTCCCAGACGCGCGGGACCGCCAGGAAGGCATCGGGCTGGATCTCGCGGATGTTGTCGAAGATGGTGTCGGGGTTCTCGACGAAGTTGACGACGGCGCCGGACAGGATCGAGTAATACTCGCCAAAGATCCGCTCCGAGACGTGGCATAGCGGCAGGAAGGCCATGCGCTCGCCGATGGTAGTGGCGGGCAGGAACTCGCGCAGCGTCAGGCAGCTGCGCAACACATTGCGGTGCGACAGCATTGCGCCCTTGGGCCGTCCCGTGGTGCCGGACGTATAAACCAGCACGGCCAGCGCATCGGCGCTGCCGGCGGCCAACCTCGCCTGCACCAGTCCCGGCTGCCGCGCCCGCGTTTGCCTGCCGAGCGCCAGCAGCGCGTCGAAGCTGAGCACGTCTGGGTCATCGAAGCCCGCCAGCCCTTCCATGTCGTATACGACCACCTTGCGCAGCCGGGGCAGGCGCTCGTGCACCTCCAGGTACTTGTCGAGTTGCTCCTCGTTCTCGACGAAGAGCATGACGCTGCCCGAGTCGTGGCACAGGTACTCCACCTGCGAGGGCGAATCGGTGGGATAGATACCGCTGACCACGGCGCCGGCCGTTAGCGCGCCGAGGTCGCTCCACACCCATTCCCGGTTGGTATTGGACAGCACCGATACCACCTCGCCCGCCTGCAGGCCCAGTTCGGCAAGGCCGGCGGCGACGTCTGCCACGATCTCGCCCACTTCGCGCCAGCGGTAGCTGCGCCAGACCCCGAGCTCCTTTTGCCGCATCATCACGGCGTCGCCGCGCTGGGTCACGGCGTGCCAGAACATTTGCGGCAAGGTCTCGAATGCCGCATCGGAAAGGGGCTGCATGGTGTGTGCTGTCGCCATTGCCATGGATTGCTCTCAATCTGGTGATCGTTTGGGGACCCGATGCCCCGATGCGCTGATGCCTTAGCGCCAGGTCTTGCGCTTTTTCCAGCGGCGCTCGCCGCGTACGCCGCTGTCCTTCATGCCGAGATAGAATTCCTTGATATCGTCCTTCTCGCGCAGCACGGCGCAGGTGTCCTCGGCCACGATGCGGCCGTTCTCCAGCACGTAGCCGTAGTCCGCCGCGTTGAGCGCCATGTTGGCGTTCTGCTCCACCAGCAGGATGGTGGTGCCGCGCTCGCGGTTGATGCGCACCACGATCTCGAAGATGTCCTTGGTGAGCTTGGGCGACAGGCCCAGGCTGGGCTCGTCGAGCAGGATCAGCTCGGGTGCCGCCATCAGCGCGCGCGAGATCGCCAGCATCTGCTGCTGGCCGCCCGAGAGCAGTCCTGCGTCCTGCGCGGCGCGCTCGCGCAGCACCGGGAAGTAGCCGTAGACCATCTCCATGTCGCGCGCCACGCCGTCGCGGTCCCGCCGCGTATAGGCCCCCATCAGCAGGTTGTCGCGCACCGATAGCAGCGGAAATACCTCCCGCCCCTCGGGCACATGGCTCAGGCCCCGCCGCACGATCTGCGCCGGGTCCATCGCGGCGATGCTCTCGCCCTTGAACGCGATGCTGCCGCGGGTCGGGTCGAGCACGCCGGAAATGGTCTTGAGGATGGTGGTCTTGCCGGCGCCGTTGGCCCCCAGCACGGTGGCGATGCTGCCGCGCTGCACGGCAAGGCTCACGCCCCGGATCGCCTTGACGGGGCCGTAAGCGCTTTCCACGTTGGCCAGCGCCAGCACGGGCGTGTCCTGGATTTCGCGCATCTTGTCAGCGCCTTCCATCAGGTTCATGCCGCCCTCCGCAATGAGGCCACATCGTCCACCGTGCCCAGATAGGCTTCGATCACGCCGGGATGCGCCTGCACCTCCGCCGGCGTGCCCTGCGCCAGCACCTGGCCCTGGTTCATCGCCAGTACCCGGTCCGACACGCGCGACACCAGGCTCATGTCGTGCTCCACCATCAACACGGTGATGCCCAGCTCGCTCTGGATATCGCGGATCCACCAGGCCATGTCCTCGGTCTCTTCCACGTTCAGCCCGGAGGATGGTTCATCCAGCAGCAGCAAGCGCGGGCTGCTGCACAAGGCCCGCGCCAGCTCCACCACCTTGCGCACGCCGTAGGGCAGGCCCGCCACCAGCGCATCGCGGTGCGCCTGCAGGTCCAGCAGTTCGATCATTTCCTCGGCCTTGTGGCGCGCCGCCAGTTCCGAGCGGCGCGCGGCGGGCGAAAACAGCAGGTCGGCCCAGAAGCCCGCGGCCCGATGCGTGTGGTGGCCGATCAGCAGGTTCTGCAGCACCGTGGCGTGCTCGAACAGCTCGATATTCTGGAAGGTGCGCGCGATGCCCTGCGCGGCGATCGCGTGCGGCGGCAACTGCGTCAGCACGTTGCCCTGCCACAGGATTTCCCCACTGGTAGGCGGATAGATGCGGCTGATCAGGTTGAACACCGTGGTCTTGCCGGCCCCGTTGGGCCCGATCAGCGTAAAGACCTCGCCGCGCCGCACATCGAAGCTCACGCCGCCCAGTGCCAGCACGCCGCCAAAGCGGACCGACAGGTCGCGCACGCTGAGTAGAGTATCTGTCATGGTGGCGGTCCTTATTTCAGGCGCTCGGAGCGCTGGAAAGCCTTCTGGCGGCGGAACATGCCCTGCCGGTAGAAGGGGAACAGATCCAGGTACGTGCGGATCTTGCACCAGCGCCCATACAGCCCCATCGGCTCGAACAGCACAAACGCCATCAGCACCAGCCCGTACACCAGCGCCTGCAGGCCGCTCGCCTGCGCAATGGCCGGCGGCAGGAAATCCTTGGCCAGCACGATCATCTGCGGCATGACGATCAGGAAGATCGCGCCAAGAAAGGCGCCATGCACCGAACCCAGCCCGCCCACCACCACCAGCAGCAACAAATCGATCGACTGGGCGATGCCGAACTGCTCGGGCGAGAGATAGCGCAGCTTGTGGGCATACAGCGCGCCCGCGATGCCAACCAGCGCGGCGGACAGCGCAAACGACAAGGTCTTGTAGCGCGCCAGGTGGATCCCCATGCTCTGCGCCGAGATCTCCGAGTCCCGGATGGCGATGAAGGCCCGCCCCGTGGCGCTGCGCAGCAGGTTGAGCACGGCCAGCGTGGCCAGCAGGCAAACCGCGAGCGACAGGTAGTAGAACGCCACCGGCCCGTCCAGGACATAGCCCCACAGTTGCGGCGCGGCCACCGGCAGGCCGGCGTTGCCGCCGGTCACGCTCTCCCAGCGCGCCAGCACTTCCTCGACGATCAGGCCAAAGGCCAGCGTGGCAATGGCCAGGTAGATACCCTTGACGCGCAGCGCCGGCAGTCCCACCACCACGCCCGCCAGCGCCGACAGCGCTGCCGCGGCCAGCAAGGCCGGCACAAAGGGCACGCCGTGGCCGGTCAGCCACGCCTGCGTATACGCGCCCACGCCTAGGAAGGCCGCGTGGCCGATCGACAGCAGCCCTGTGTAGCCGGACAGCACCATCAGGCCCAGGCCCGCAATGGCATAGATCAGCACAAAGCCAAGCTGCGCGATCCAGTAGCTGCTGGCCCAGCCCGGCGCGATCAGCAGGCAAACCAGCAGCAAGCCGTACCAGAACACATGGCCGGGGTGCCTGGCCAGGCGCAGATCCTGGCGATAGTCGGTCTTGAAGAGGAATCGCATCGCGTCTCTACACCTTTTTACGCAGGTTCTCGCCGAACAGGCCGTTCGGCTTGACCACCAGCATGATCAGCACCACGACATAGGCCGCGACGTCCTTGAAGCCCTCCGGCAGGTAGAAGCCCGCCAGCGACTCCACCACCCCGATCACCAGCCCGCCCACGATCGCGCCCGGCAGGCTGCCGAAGCCGCCCACCACCGCTGCGGGGAAGGCCTTGAGGCCGAGCATGCCCATGCTGGCATGGACAAACGTGATGGGCGCCAGCAACAGGCCCGCTATCGCGGCCACCGACGCCGACAGGCCCCAAACCAGCCCGTTCAGCCGCCGCACCGGAATGCCCATGTAATAGGCAGCAAGCTGGTTCTGCGAGCTGGCCTGCATCGCCACGCCGATGCGGCTGTAGCGGAACACCAGGTAAAGCACCACGCAAAGCGCGGCGGTGACGCCGATCACCGCCACCTGCTCCACGCTCAGCACCAGCCCGCCGGTGCGCCACACCATGCCCTGGTAAGGCACCGGCAAGGTATGCGTGCCGGCGCCGATGCCCGGCACCATGGTGATGAGGCCGCGCATCACGTAGCCCATGCCGATGGTCAGCATCACCACGGTGAACTGCGGCTGGCCCAGGATAGGACGAATCGCCAGGCGCTCGACCAGCATGCCGAAGCCGGCCATGCCCGCCACCGTCAACGGCACGGCAAGGACCAGCGGCAACCCAAGCATGGTCATCACCACGCCGGCGAAGGCGCCCAGCATCATGAACTCGCCCTGGGCAAAGTTCACCGTCTCGGTGGCCTTGTAGATTAGGACGAAGCCCAGGGCAATCAGCGCGTAGATGCAGCCCAGCGCGATCCCCGAGATCGTCAATTGCAGGATCTCCAATCTTGTCTCCTGTGCCGCCCGTCCCCTTGCCGCGCACGGCGTGCGGGCGGCCGGGGTCGATCTCGGTATTGGGTGGGTCAAGCGCGCACGATGGCAGCGGTTGCAGCTGGTGCCGTCGTGCGCTTCGCCGTGTTGGCATTGGTGCCGCTGTTGCCTCTGGTGCCACTGGTGCCACCGTAACAAAACTACCGGGGTGGCTCTTGTGTGGACTGGCTGTATATGGACTGGGGATTACCCATGGTTGGCGTGGCTGGCGCCGTTCGCCGCCAGGGGATCAGCGGCGCGCCAGCACCACCGCAAGCTCGAATGCGCCACTGGGATGCGCCACAGCGCTGAACGGCGGCTTGGGCCAATCCCACAACCGGGCGGGGAACAGCGCACGCATGGCATTGATGTCGCAGTGATACGGCGGCCCTTCCACCATGCCCTGGCCAGCGCTGTCGCGGCGCATCTGCATGAACAAGGCGAACAGGCGCCCGCCGGGACGCAGCCAGGCATGCAGCTGGGCGGCATAACGGGTCCAGAGGTCGGGATGCAGCGCGCACAGGCAGGTCTGCTCATAGACGGCGTCCACTGGCGTGCCCGGCTGCCAATGCAACACGTCCGCCTCTTCCAGGTCCGCCTGCTGTCCGCTCAGCTCCAGCCGGGCAAGCGTGCGGGCCAGCGCCCCGGGCGCGTAGTCGATGCCGCTGACCCGCGCGCCATGCGCGGCCAGCGCGGCGACTTCCCAGCCACCGCCACAGCCGGGCACGACCACGCGCTCCCCGGTCTGGATGGCGCCTTGCGCCAGCCAGGCTTGGAGTTGCGGGCTGGCGGCTTCGCGTTCCCACGGCGTTTGCCCGGATTCGAAGCGAGACTGCCAGAAGTCAATTGTCGGTCCTGCCATTGGGTGCTCCTCTGCGTTTTTATGAAATTTCCCGGGCGAGTTCAGAAGTTTCCGGTTCGGCGTGGCAACTGACTCTTGTGCTTTGCTGGGTTGCTCGCTGTTTCTTTGATCGGCGATGGCTCTTGCACCCAACAGCCGTACGACATCCCCCTGCGGGGGACGCCGGTCACTCTTCTTTGCGTCGGCAAAGAAGACTAACGAGAAGAAAGCCGACCCTGCCGGGGGCAGAGCCATCGCGGGGGCTAGGGACGCTGGTTTCGTCGTACGGCCGGCGGTTCTGCTGGCATCTGCCGGTATCGGCTTGACCGGCCACGAATCTGCTGGTTTCCGAGATGCGTGGTGGGGCCCCCGGTAGCGGAATCCTTGCCCATTCGCCCATCTGCCGTTACCGGCGCGAGGCACCACGACACATCGCCCGTCAATGGTTTCGTGGTGGGGCGGGCGCGGTGGCCATGGTCTCGGGCTTATCAACCCGGTGCCACCGCGCCCACGACGGAACCGGTGCGCCTGCAACTTCGTGGCCAGCCACTCCGCGAGCGACAGACGGCTTGAAGCAAGCGACGTCCGCTACCGGGGGCCCCACCACGAATCCCGGAGGCTGGCAGGTTCGTGGCCGGTCAATCAAGAGCCATCGCCGATCAAAGAAACAGCGACCAACCCAGCAGGGGGATGTCGCACGGCTGTCGGGTCCAAACGCCAAAACCGTTCAAGAAACCACCACGCCCCCCCAGCCATGGATCACACGACCCCCTTACTCCAATTCCATCTCCCTCAACCGCACCTTCAACACCTTCCCCGTCGGATTGCGCGGCAATGCCTTCACTACCCGCAACGCACGCGGCAGCTTGTAGCGCGCCAGCCTTGGCTCCGCAAAGGCCTGCAATTCCTCCAGCGTCAGGCCCGAGCCCGGCTTGAGCGCCACCACGGCTATCACGTGCTCGCCCCAGCGTTCGTCGGGCGCGCCGATCACGGCGACTTCGGCGATGGCCGGGTGTTCGTACAGCACGCTTTCGACTTCGGCCGGGTAGACGTTCTCGCCACCGGTGATGACCATGTCCTTGAGGCGGTCGCAGACGTAGTAGAAGCCTTCCTCGTCGGCATAGCCAACGTCGCCGGTGCGGAACCAGCCGCCTTCGTAGAAGGCGCCGGCCGTGGCGTCCGGCCGGTTCCAGTAGCCTTTCATGATGTTGCCGCCGCGCGCACAGATCTCGCCGCGCGCCTGGGGCTCGGTCAGTGGCTTGCCGTCGAAATCGCGGATGCAGACCTCGGTCATCATGGCCGGCGTGCCGCAGGAGCCGAGCTTGTCCTGCGCGCGTTCCGGGGCGAGGAAGGTGGTCGCGGCGGCGGTCTCGGTCAGGCCGTAGCCCTGGTTGACCGGGATGCCGCGCCCGGCGAACAGGCGCAGCAGCGGCTCGGGCATGGGTGCCCCGCCGACCGAAATGGTTCGCAGGCTGGACAGGTCCGCCCGCGTGAAATCCGGGTGCTGGCTGACAAACAGCAGCATGGCGGGCACCGCGAAGCTGACCGTCACGCGGTGCTCGGCCACCGCCTGCATCACCCTGGCCGCATCGAAGCTGCGTTGCAGCACGAGATGGCCGCCTGCCATCAGGATGGGCAGGGAAACGCAGCACATGCCGCCGACGTGGAACAGGGGCGCGAAGTTGAGCGCGACATCGGTGCTGGCGAGGTCGCTCAGCATCATCACGTTCAGGTTGTTGGCCCAGAAGTTACCGTGCGTGAGCATGGCGCCCTTGGGGTGGCCGGTGGTGCCCGAGGTGTACATCACCGCGGCCACTTCATCCGGATGGGTGGGCACGGCCGGCGGCGCGGCGCCGGCTTGCGCCATCAGGGGCAGCAGGCCCTCCCAGCCCGGCGCGTCGGCGCGGCGCAGGTAGCGCTGGCATTCCAGCGTAGGGCGGACCTCATCGATCAACGCGGCATAGTCCTCGTCGGCGAACAGCGTATGCACGCCGGCATCGTTGAGGATAAAGGCCAGTTCCGGCCCGGTGAGCCGGAAATTGAGCGGCACGAAGATGGCGCCCAGCCAGCCGCAGGCAAACTGCGTCACCAGGAACAGCGGATCGTTCAGGCCAAGGTAGCCCACGCGCTGGCCGCGTCCGACGCCGCCTGCGGCCAGCACTGCGGCCATCTTTTCGGCGTCCGCCACCAGTTCGGCATAGGTCCACGTCTGCCCCGCGCAGGTCAGCGCGGGGCGTTGGGGGCTGCGCGCGGCGCGGCGGCACAGCCATTGCGCCATGCCTAGCGCGAGGAAGGCCGCATTGTCGCCGGCGCCGGCCGGCTGGGTGGACGATGTTGCCGACGATGCTTTGTTCATAGGCCGATCCCTTATTCAGTCGTTGCAGACTCTGCCAGCGCGCGCCGCGCTGGTTGTTTACTTGCCAGTCCAGACCGGCTTGCGCTTCTCGTTGAAGGCGGCCAGGCCTTCGCGCGCGTCTTCGGTCATCGCCAGCAGCGCGATCTGGCTTTCGGTATAAGCGATCCCTTCCGTAAAGCTCATCGCCGCCATGGCCTGCATGGCGTACTTGCCGCGCCGGATTGCCGTGGGCGACTTGTCGGCCACACGGGCGACCAGCCATTCGGTGCGTGCGTCCAGCTCGCCCGTTGCGGCCAGGTGGTTGACCAGGCCGGCGGCCTTGGCCTCGGCGGCGGAAAACGGCTCGCCGCTGATGCACCATTCGCGTACCAGCCGGGGCGGCGCCAGCGTCTGCAGCAGGCTCAGCACCTGCATCGGGAATACGCCCACCTTGACTTCCGGCATGCCGAACAAGGCACTGTCGGCGGCCACGGCCATGTCGGTCATGCACAGCAGGCCCATGCCGCCGGCCATGCAGGTGCCGTTGATGCGCGCAATGCTGGGCAGCGTGGCTTGCTGGGATTCACGCAGCATGTCGGCATAGTCCACATTAGGCTGCGAGAGGTCGAAGGCAAAACCCTTGCCCGGCTGCAGGTCGCCACCGGCGCAGAATGCCTTGTCGCCGGCGCCGGTCAGCACGATGGCGCGGATGGCGGGGTCGGCGTGCGCCGCGCGGTAGCCCGCACGGATGCCGGCCACGACTTCCTTGTTGATGGCGTTGCGCTTGTCCGGCCGGTTGATGGTGATCCAGAACGCGGCGCCGCGTTTTTCATGGAGGACGGCTGGGGTTTCCGATTCGCTCATGGTGCTCCGCCGGATAGGCTTTGTCTGTGTTGGGAAAAGGCTCAATGGGCTCAGGCGGCGGCCTTTACCGGTTCCGCCGGCGGCGCCTCGAACTCAATCTCCACGATCACGCGCATGGCGGCGGCCTGGTCGCCGACCTGCACGTGCACGGCGCCAACCCGGCCGGCGGCCGGGGCCACGTGGATGTGCTCCATCTTCATGGCTTCCAGCGTCACCATGGGCTGGCCCGCCTCGACCTGGTCGCCGGTGGCCACCATCACGTTGACCACCCGGCCATTCATCGAGGCGCGCAGCTTGCCGTCGCCGGCTGCCTCGCCAGCCCTGGCGGCTGCGGCCCGCGTGTGGTCCTCGATGCGCAACGGCGTGCCTTGGTAGTGCAGCAGCAGCGTGCTGGCGTCGCGGTGGAAGGTGGCGCTCTCGACCAGGCCATCGCAGTTGAAACGTACCGAATGCTCGGTTAGCGCGATGGTCTCGAAGGTGAAGCGCGACTCACCCATGGCGACTTCGAAGCGATTGCCTCCGCCAAATGCCAGGCTGGCCTGATGCTCCGCGCCGTTGACGCGGTAGCGCAGCCCAATTGGCAGCGTGGGTGCCAGGCTCGCGGCTGGCGCGCCCGGCTGGCGCTCCGGCGAGGTTTCATACAGCAACAGCGCCGCCAGTGCCGCGGCGCGCTGGCGCAGCGCCGCATCGGGGCGCAATAACGCGTCCTGGTGCTGGCCGATAAAGGCAGTGGTGGCTTCTCCCGCGGCAAAGGCCGGATGGGCGAGGCAGCGGCCCAGGAACCCCTGGTTGGTGGTCACGCCGAGCGCCACCAGGTCTTCCAGGCCTCGCGACAGCTTGCGCCGCGCTTCGTCGCGGGTCCCGCCGTAGCTGATGAGCTTGGCGATCATCGAGTCGTAGTACGGTGGGATCGCGGCGCCGCTGGCCAGCGCATGCTCCACGCGCAAGGCGGACGGGGCCTGCCACAGCGCGATCTCGCCGCTTTGCGGCATAAAGCCTTGATCGGCGTCTTCGGCGCACAGCCGCACTTCGATGGCGTGGCCGGAAAAGCGTATGTCTTCCTGCGCAAGAGGCAGCGGCTCGCCTGCGGCGATCCGCAGTTGCAGCGCCACCAGGTCCAGGCCGGTGATGGCCTCGGTCACGGGGTGCTCCACCTGCAGCCGCGTGTTCATCTCCATGAAGTAGTAGTTGCCGTCGCGGTCGAGCAGGAATTCCAGCGTGCCGGCGCCTTCGTAGCCGATGGCCTTGACGGCCGCCACGGCGGTGGCGCCCATGCGGGCCCGCAGCTCGGGGCTGACCGCGGGGGACGGTGCCTCCTCGATCAGCTTCTGGTGGCGACGCTGCACCGAACAGTCGCGCTCGCCCAGATGGATGGCGTTGCCATACCGGTCCGCCAGGATCTGGATCTCGATATGGCGCGGTTCCACCACGGCCCGCTCCAGGATCACCTCCGGATCGCCGAAGGCGCCTTGCGCCTCCGAGCGCGCGCTGCGCAGCAGCTCGGCAAAGGCCCGCGCGTGCGGCACCAGCCGCATGCCCCGCCCGCCCCCGCCTGCCGTGGCCTTGATCATGACCGGAAAGCCGATGCGCGCAGCCTCGGCGCACAGGCGCGTTTCTTCCTGGTCATCGCCCTGGTAGCCCGGGATGCACGGCACGTCCGCATCCATCATCAAGCGCTTGGCGCCGGCCTTGTTGCCCATGGCCAGGATGGACTCGGCCGACGGGCCGATAAATACCAGCCCCGCCTCGCGGCAGGCGCGGGCAAAGGCGGCATTCTCCGCCAGGAAGCCGTAGCCGGGATGTACCGCATCGGCGCCGCAACGCCGGGCCGCCGCGATGATGGCGTCGATGCGCAGATAGGACTCCGCCGGCTGTGCCTCGCCGATATAGACCGCCTGGTCGGCCTCCCGGACATGGCGCGCGCCGGCGTCGGCGCTGGAATATACCGCCACGGTGCGGTAGCCCAGCGCGGTGGCGCTGCGCATGACGCGCAAGGCGATTTCGCCCCGGTTGGCGATCAGGATCTTGTGGAATGGCGTGGGCTGCTTCATGGTGGCCTGGTCTGGTCTTTAATCTGCCGTAGCGCTTTGAACGCTTACTTCGCCTGGGGGAAGGTCCCCATGAACTTGCACAGGATCTGCATCATGACCTCGTCGGCGCCGCCGCCGATGGAGGTGAGCCGCCCGTCCCGGAAAATGCGCGAGATCGGGCTCTCCAGCACGTAACCCATGCCGCCCCAGAACTGCAGGCAGCGGTCAGCCACCTCGCGCGACAGCCGGCCGGCCTTGAGCTTGGCCATGGTGGCCAGGCGGGTGGCATCCTCGCCGCGCACCATCATCTCCACGGCGCGCCAGCACAGCGCGTGCAGGGCTTCCACTTCGGTCTGCAACTCGGCCAGCGTGTAGTGCACCCACTGGTTGTCCAGGATGGAGCGGCCAAACGCCTTGCGCTCGCGGGTGTATTCGATGGTGAGGTCGATCGCCTTGGCGCAGCGGCTGGCGGAGCTGAGCGCGCCCCACAGGCGCTCAACCTGGAATTGCTCCATCTGGTAGGTAAAGCCCATGCCCTCCTCGCCAATGCGATAGCGCTGCGGCACGCGCACGTCATCGAAGTACAGCTGCGCGGTGTCGGACGAGTCCATGCCGATCTTGCGGATCTTCTTGGCCACCGAGACGCCGCGCGTTTTCATCGGCACCACGATCAGCGTCTTGTTGCGGTGCGGGGCGCCATCCGAGGTGTTGGCCAGCACGCAGCAGAAGTCCGCCTGGGTGCCGTTGGTGGTCCACATCTTGCCGCCGTTGATGATGTAGTCGTCGCCGTCGCGCCGTGCGGTGGTCTTGACCGAGGCCACATCGGAGCCGCTGCCTACTTCCGAGACGCCCAGGCAGGCCACGTACTCGCCGCGGATCGCGGGCGCCAGGAATTCGCGGCGCAGCTCCGCGCTGCCATGGTGGGCCAGGGCCGGCGTGGCCATGTCGGTCTGCACGCCGATGGCCATCGGCACGCCGCCGCAGTTGATGTCGGACAGCGTTTCCGCCAGCACCGCGCTGTAGGAATAATCGAGGCCCATGCCGCCATCCTCTTCCGGCTTGGACAGGCCCAGCAGGCCCAGCTCGCCCATCTTGCGGAAGACTTCATGCGCCGGGAAGATCTCGGCCTCTTCCCAGGCGTCCACATGCGGGTTGATCTGCTCGGCGATAAAGCGCTTGATGGTGGCGCGCAGCGCCTCGTGTTCGGGTGTCAGTAGCATGTCGCTGGTCTCCGTTCGTTCTTTTGCACTCTTTTGCACTTCTGTTCTGGTTGAGTCCGTGGCCGTCAGGGCCGCGCTACGCCAAATTGCATGGCCTGCGGCGTCCTGGCATCGCCCTCGCGGCAGACCGCCAGCACATTGGCCAGCACCGCGCGCGTATTGCGCGGGTCGATCACGCCGTCGTCCAGCACGTGGGCGCTGGTGACAAACACGCTCATCTGGCGGTCGAAGCGCTCGACGATGCCTTTTTGCAGTGCTTCCAACTGGTCGGTATCGGCCTCCCCACCTTTGCGCTTCATGGCGGCCTCCGTCACGATGGCCATGGTGCGCGCCGCCTGCTCGCCGCCCATCACCGCGGTCTTGGCATTGGGCCAGGAGAAGCAGAAGCGCGGATGGAAGCCGCGCCCGCACATGCCATAGTTGCCCGCGCCGAACGACGCGCCGCAATAGATCGTGATCTGCGGCACGGTGGCGTTGCTCACCGCCTGGATCATCTTGGAGCCGTGCTTGATGATGCCGGCCTCCTCATGGCTGCGGCCCACCATGAAGCCGGTGGTGTTGTTCAGGTAGAGGATGGGCGTGCGCGACTGGCAGCAGGCCTGGATGAAGTGGGTGGCCTTGGTGGCGCCGGCAGGGTCGATCGGGCCGTTGTTGGTGATGATGCCCAGCGGCCAGCCTTCGATCTTGATATGGCCGCACACGGTGGCGCCGCCGTAGTTCTCGCCGAACTCCAGGAAGTCCGAGTCGTCGGCAATGCGCGCGATCACTTCCTTCATGTCGACCGGCCGCTTATGGTCCATCGGCATCACGCCGAGCAGTTCCTCGGCATCAAAGCGCGGCGGCTTGAAGCTGCGCGGCGCGGCGGCGGGCTGGTCGCGGTGCCAGTCGATCTTGCCCAGGATCTCGCGGGCGATGCGCAGCGCGTCGCGATCGTCCTCGGCCAGGTAGTCGCCCAGGCCGGAGACCGAGGTATGCATCACCGCCCCGCCCAGTTCCTCCTCGGTGGCCACTTCGCCGGTGGCCGCCATCAACAGCGGCGGGCCGGCCAGGAAGGCGCGCGAGCGGCCGCGCACCATGATGATGTAGTCCGACAAGCCGGTCTGGTAAGCCCCGCCGGCGGTGGACGAGCCATGCGTCACCGTCACCACCGGCAGCCCGGCGGCCGACAGGCGCGCGAGGTTGCGGAACAGGTTGCCGCCCCGCACGAAATCCTCGACCTTGTAGGTCATCAGGTTGGCGCCAGCGCTCTCCACCAGTTGCACATAGGGCAGCTTGTTCTCGAGCGCGATTTCCTGCACCCGCAGTTGCTTGTCCAGCCCCTTGGGCTGCAAGGCGCCAGCGTTGATGCCCGAGTCCGAGGCGCTGATCATGCAGCGCAGGCCAGACACAAAGCCGATGCCCGCGATCAGGCCGCCGCCGGGCACGCTTTTGTCCAGGTCGGGGTTGTCCAGTCCCAGCCCCGCCAGCGACGAGAGTTCGATAAAGGGCGCGCCCGGATCCAGCAGCAGAGCCAGCCGGTCGCGCGGCAGCAACTGCCCGCGCTTCTCGAAGCGCTCGCGCGAGGCGGCGGACGTACTGGCGGCGCGCTGCTCGAAGGCGCGGATGCGCTCCAGCAGGGCCAGCATGCCGGCGCGGTTGGCCTGGAATGCTTCACTGCCGGCGGAGAGTCTGGATTCGATATTTGCCATGGGGGTTCACTGTTCGAAGGCGGTGCGCCGGTGTGAAGCCATGGTAGGGGTGGGAGCCGACAGGGTCTTGCGAGAACTGGCTGTGCTGCTTTGAGCCTTTGCGCGGCAGGTGCCGGAACTACGTCACCCCACCCGCAAGCGCGCCCTGAACTTCGGCAGCAATGCACTGGGCGCATAGGAAAGCTTGGTCTGCCGGAAGTTGTCCAGCCCCATGTCCTGCTCGAAATTCAGCCACGCCACCGGGCGTGGGAACGCCGTGCAGAAGTGATGGAACATGTACTGGTAGATGCCCTTGTAGTCGGCCAGGCCCTTGGCGAAGCGCATGGCGAAAACCGTCGGGCGGATCTCCTGCGCCAGCACGAAGCCCACCGGCTGGCCTGCCACCTGGTACAGGAAGCCTTCCAGGCCGAGCCGTTCGGCGTATTGGAGGGCCTCGCCGCAGGGCGTGTCGTCTGCCTCGCCATGCGCCTTGTGCTTGGCTTGCATCCAGCCTTCGTGCACGGCCAGGGCTTGGTCGGCTAGCCCCGGATGGTATGGGCGCGCAGTGACTGCGTGCGTGGCCAGCAGCTGCTTCATCAGGTTGCGCTTCTTGGCCAGCGTCGTGCCGCGATAGGCCGTGAAATTCGCCGCGGGATAGAGGTAGTCGGCGTCGGCGCGCGCTTCGGTCCAGGCGAAGATGGCGGGGTCGAGCCGTGCAACCTGTGCCGTGGAAAGCGGGAAAAAGCATGCGTGCTCGCGCAGCAGCACCTGCAGTACTTCAAGCGGCGCGGTTTCCAGCGCGAACAGCGGCAGCACGTGGCGCGCGCCGTCATAGGTCACGCCACTGATGTGGGGATAGTCGCCGCCGACATAACGGTAGGCATGGGCCTGCCGGAACAGGTACAGGTTGGCGAAGGCGTGCTCGGAGAGGCAGGCTTCGCCGGGATCGGCGCTGAGCCTGCGCAACGCTGCGTCGATCCCTGCGGCCAGCCCCGGGACCAGCGGCAAGCCAGCCGCGATGCGCATGGGAGCTGCGGTGCCGCTCACCCTGGCGAAGCCGTACGCAATACGCGCGTGCCGGCGGCCGGCCCGGTGGCGGGCGGCCCGGCGAAGCACTGGGCTTGCGCCAGCCATTGCTGGGCCGGGCCGGCGCTGTATTGCAGGCCGGTATCGTCCAGGTGGCGGCGCTGCGTGACCAACAGGCAGAAATCTTCCGCGCTGCCGCGCACGTAGTTGTCCGGCTGTGGTTCGTTCCAGGTCCACTCGCTGCCGTCTGGCGCGCTCAGCGCGACATGGGGCGCCGGCCCCGGCACCGGCTCGCCGCGGTTGACGAAGGTCCAGCCGTAGGTGGTCGCGCCGATATGGGCGATGTGCTTGAGGCGGGCGGTGGGCGCGCGGGCCCGGCCTACCGTATCCCACACGTCCTGGCCATGGGCCCAGGTCTCCATCAGCCGCGCGGTGGCAAAGCTGCGGGCGCTCATGGGCGGCCCGTACCAGGGCAGGCGGGCCTTGGGGTCGAGCGCGGCCAGCGTTTGCACCAGCCGCTCGTACAGCGGCTGCCAGTACGCCAGCAAGGCGGGGCCATCAAGGTGGCCGTAGGTTTCACGCGCCACCGCGCTGATATGCCCGCCCCCCGCCATCAGCGTGTTGAGCGCTTGCGCGCCGCGCAGGAAGGCTTCCGGGTCGGTGGCAGCCTGCAGCGCGGTCTGGTCGAAGTAGCACAGGTGGGCGATCTCGTCCCAGGCACTCCAGTCATGGAAGGCGCTGGGCTCGCGCCATTGCGCGGGGGTGAGCGTGGCGCAAAGCGCGGCCAGCTCGCGGTATTCGGCCAGCAGGTCCTGGCAGGTTTCTTTCATGGGAGGCATCCGGCTGCCGTTGGCGGCAGGCTTGGCGAGGGTCGATGGCTTCGATTCTGGCGCGCGGCGCGCCGTTGGTCTTGTGCAAAGTGGTCGCCGCCCGGCCAGCTACGCGGGGCGATAGGCGGTCATTGGCGGCAGGCCATGCAGCGCAAGCTTGCGCGAGCCGGCAAAGATGTCACGTGGCTTGAGCCCGTACACGCGGCGGATGGAGTGGCTGAAATGCGTGGAATCCGGATAGCCAGTATCCAGCGCGACCTCGGCCAGGTTGGCCTCCTGGGTGACGTAGTGCAGCAGGCTGCGGGCGCGCTTCCAGGTGCGGAAGGTGCGGAATGGCGTGCCAACCTCCTCCTTGAACAGGTGCAGGAAGCGGGAAAACGACAAGTTGGCGTCGCGCGCATGGTCGCTGGCGGCGCTACGCCCGCCTGGATCGGCCTTGATCTGGCGCACCGCCGCATCGATGCGCGGATCAAGCGAGCGCGGCACCAGCGGCTCGCCCAGCAACAGCGTGTCGAGCAGCCCGGCGTCCAGCTCGGGGCGCCGCATGCCGCGCAACTGGGCAATCAGGTCGCGCGCATGCTGCGCCACCCGCGGCGCCGCCAGCGCGCCGCCCGGACCGCGCAGCAGCATGGGCAAGCCGGACATGTTGACTGTTTCGGGCTCGATCAGGAAGCCGCACAGGCTGCGGCTATCGGAAGCAATGCGGTGCGGCACGTAGGGCGGCACGAAGGCAATTTCGGCGGTTTGCCACTCGCCATCCGCCACGCTCAGGCGAAACGGCGCGTCCAGCGCCACATAAAGCAGGATTGCGCCGATGGAGCGCACCGAGGGCGCGCCCAGCAGGCCCACGTAGAGCACGCGGTCGGGGTCGATCCACATGAAGCTTCCGCTCGGGCGCCCGCACGGCTGGCCCGTGGCATCCGGTGTGCATGGCAAAACTGGCAGCATCTGGGTCTCACTGTTCGCGGCGCCGCGAATGGCTCATGTGGCCAACGGCTGGCGCCTGGTTCGGCAAGAAGAGGCGCGGGCAGCCGCCCTGCGGCATTGCGCGCCTGCGTCATCATGCCAGCGAAGGCGGCCGAACAGCCGCCGGATGGGGGTTTATCCCGATGCCCGCATGGCGCCCGGGGCATCAGGCGCTTGCTCAAGCGCCCAGTGCCCTCGCCAGCGCCGGCGGCACCCGCACCGGCATGGCCAGCAGGACCTGTCCCATCCCCTTGCCCAGCGGATCGTTGCGCAGCGAAGCCATGCCGCCGCCGCCCAGCGCCTGCTCGCACAGGAAGTTGAAGGCGCCGATGCCGGGCAGGGCGTAGCGCGTCACCCTGCCCTTCACGTTGTGCGCGAGGAACGCGGCCACCGCGGCCTCGGTAAGCTGCGCTTCGATCAGCGGCAGGTAGGCGGCGTCGCGCGCGATGATGCCGATGTTGGAGAAATCGCCCTTGTCGCCACTACGGCCGTATGCCAGCCGGATCAGGGGTACGTCGACCCAGTCCGCGCCGGGCTTCGTGGCGGTCGATGGCGTCGATGCGCCGGCTGGCTCAGCAGCCGGCACATCGGTCCCGGAGACGAAAGTCGCCGGCAGCGGCACCGGTTGCTCGTCGAGCCAGACGGCGGGCTGGACCAGCGTTTTCGCCACCAGGAAGGGAAACTGCTTGATGGCCATGCTGACCGAGGGCCGGCCTCCGACGCCGGTGGTGCCGGGTGACCAGGACGTGCCTGCCGGCGCGATCTCGCGTGCGAACAGCTCTAGCGCGCGCTTGTCCGGATGCGTCACCGCCAGCCACATCACCGCCTCGAACAAGGACGGTTGCGGCACATGCGGGCCAAAGGCGGCGGCGGTGCCGAGCACGTCCAGCCGGGTTTCGGTGAAATCCGGCAGCCCGGCCCGGGCCAGCATGGCGCGGGTGCGCTCCAGGAAAGCCTCGCCGCTGCGGCGCGCCTTGCGCACGGCATCGAAGCCCACGATGGTCAGTTGCGCCGAGCAGCGATAGCCGTCGGCATAGGTGGCCGACACCTTGTAGCTGGGCGTGGGCGCGCGGCCCCTGGCACCCTGCACTTCCACCAGGTCCGGTCCGGCCTGGCGCAGCGTCACGCCGGTGAAATCGCAGATCACGTCGGGCAGCAGGTAGGCGGCGGGATCGCCGATCTCGTACAGCAACTGCTCGCCGACCGTGGCGGGGCTGACCAGCCCGCCGGTGCCGGGCGGCTTGCCGACCAGGAATGTGCCATCCGCCCGGCAGGTCACCACCGGATAGCCGATATTGGCCCAGTCCGGCACCTGCTCCCAGTCGGTGTGCAGGCCGCCGGTGGCCTGGCAGCCGCACTCGATGATGTGTCCCGCCAGGCTGCCCGCGGCCAGCAGGTCGTAGTCGGCGGGGCGCCAGCCGAACTCGTGCATCAGCACGCCGAGCGTCACAGCGCTGTCCACGCAGCGCCCGGTGATCACGATATCAGCGCCGGCATCCAGCGCAGCCCGGATCGGCACGGCGCCCAGATAGGCATTGGCCGTCAGGATGCGGGCCGGCATCGCGGCGCCGCTTTGCATATCGCGCGTGCCGGCCTCGCGCAGCGCGTCGAGCTGTGGCAGAAGGTCGTCGCCATCGACCACCGCCACCCGCACCGTCACGCCCAGTTCCTCGGCCAGCTTGTGCACCGCCGCCGCGCAGGCCCGCGGATTCACGCCGCCGGCATTGCTCACGATGCGGATGCCCTTGGCCATGGCGGGCTTGAGCACCGCGCGCAGGGCGCCGCTGACAAAATCCAGCGCAAAACCGGCTTCCGGGTTCTTCAGGCGCGCCGCCGCCAGCAGCGACATGGTGAGCTCGGCCAGGTAGTCGAACACCAGGTAGTCGATGTCGCCCTTGTCCACCAGCTGGACCGGGCCGATCGCGCTGTCGCCCCAGAAACCGGAGGCACCGCCTATCCGCACGTGTTCCTTGCCCTGCCGACTTTGCTCGCTCATGGACGCGCTTCCCCTTTTTGTCTCTGTCATCGATTGCCGTTGTCATCGGCGAGTCATGGCTCGCCGGGCCTCGCTGGCACGATAGCGAGCCGCTGGCTCGGTGTCTTGCGTCAATTGGCTTCGGCACCGCGTGCGCTCCGGCGGATCCCACATATGCAAAGTGCAAATCGTTATTTCCAAAAAAGAGACGCCGGCTTTATATTCGACCGCTTTCGTCGGCGTGCCTTGCCTGCCGGCGCCCCCACCCCCGCTGTTGGAGCATTGCCTTGAGTCACGTCCTTACGCTGGGCGACACCCTTGCCTGGCCCGCGCGCTACCTGCCGCGCAAGACTGCGCTGGTCGCCGGCATGGGGCCGAGCCGCCGCAGCTGGACCTATGCCGAGCTGGATGCGCAGGTGAACCGCCACGCCCACGCGCTGCTGTCCATCGGCGTGGGCCATGGCGATGTGGTCGCGGCTTTCCTCTACAACACGCCGGCGTTTGTCTTCAGCATGCTGGCGGCGGCCCGGGTGGGCGCGATCTTCAACCCGATCAACTACCGGCTGGCCGCCCAGGAGCTGGCCTTCATCCTCGAAGACGGCAAGGCCAGCGCCCTGCTGTTCGAGCAGGAAGGCTGTGCCGTGGTGGAGAAAGCCCGCGAGCTCGCCCCTGGCACGGCGCGCTGGATCTACGCCGACCCCGAGCCGGCGCCGGCTTTTGCTACGCATCACCTCGCCACGCTCGCCGCGGGCCAGCCGCATGACGCGCCCGGCATCGTCGTGGACGAGAACGATCCTTGCATCCTGATGTACACCAGCGGCACCACCGGCCGCCCCAAGGGCGTGCTGCACACGCACCGCAGCAAGCTCGCGCACAACGCGATGATGCATCAGGTCATGACGCTGTCGCGCGAGGACGTCGGCTTGTCGGTTGCGCCGCTGAACCACACGGCCGAGCTGCACACCAGCTTCCTGCCGCGCCTGCACCTGGGCGCCACGCAGGTGCTGCAGCGGCGTTTCGATGCCGGGGAGGCCTGGCAACTGGTCGAGGCCGAAAAAGTCACGCACTTCTTCGCCGCGCCGACCATGGTCGGCATGATGCTCAACCACCCGGACGCCCACACGCGCGATGCGTCATCGCTGCGGCTGGTGGAGTACGGCGGCGCATCGATGGCGCCGCACCTGATCCGCGAGTGGGACCGCGTGGTTGGCGCGGGGCTGGTGCAGGTGTACGGCACTACCGAGATGGGGCCCTGCATGTCCGTGCTGTATCCGCACGAGCAGCTCAGCCACGCCGGCTCGGCCGGCCTGCCCTCGCTCAATCACGACCTGGTGGTAGCGGTGCTGCGCGAGGATGGCGCCCCGACCGATCCGGCGCAGCCCTGCACGCCCGGCGAAGTCGGAGAGATCCTGGTGCGCGGCCCGTGCATGATGGCCGGCTACCTGAACCGCCCGGACGCCAACGCGCGCGCCCTGGCCCACGGCTGGTACCACACCGGCGACCTCGGCAGCCTGGATGCCGACGGCTACCTGTGGGTGCGCGATCGCATCGACTACATGATCAACTCGGGCGCCGAGAACGTGTATCCGCGGGAAGTCGAGGATGCGCTGATCGAGCACGCTGCCGTGCTGGAAGTGGCGGTGATCGGAGAGGCGGATGCTACCTGGGGGCACAAGCGGCCGCGCCGGTATGACTTCGTGGATGCGCTGCCGAAGACTACGAGCGGGAAGATCCAGAAGCATCTGCTGCGGGTGAAGTAAATGTGGCGGGCCACATGCCTGCCACGCCCCGGCGTGCCCGGCATTCGAAACGGCAATAGATTAGTCAATAAGAATCAATAGCTTAAGTCCATATATTTACCGCATGATCTTAGAAATTCCGTTGCGGAATGACTGTAGAGAATTTCTTTGAAATCAGCAGGTTATGCGGGAATCAAAAAGCTAGATCTAACATTAAGAACAGGCCGCCCTACACCTTGAAGCGCGGAGGCCGCGCGGGCCGGATCGGCCGCGCTTTGCGCACCGGCGGGCGCACTGCCCGCGCGACATCCGGATCCGGCTCGCCCCGGTTTTCCAATAGCTGCCGGTACTCGGCCAGCAAGCCCTCCTGCTGCCTGACCCGCTCATCCAGCACGGCTGCGGCATTCCCTGCCTTTGCCAGTTCTTCGGCCTGCCGCCCCGCGGCTTCGGCCGCATCCGCCAGCTTTTTCTGGGCGGCCTTGCGCTCGTTGTCCATCTGACGCTGGCTTTCCCGCAGCGCCAAGCGCGCCGCGTCCAGTTCCAGCGCCATGCGCCGCTCGTTGGCGCCAGAGCGATCCGCCATGGTTTCGCGCTCCTTGTCCCAGGCGGCGCGCTGGCTAGCGGTATCGCGCAGCAGCGCATCTTTCTCTTCCTGCGCGCGTCGCAGCGCGGCGCGTACGGCTTCGTTTTCCGCCTGCTGCGCCACCAGTTGCTCCTCGGCGCGGGCGGCGCGTTCGCCGGCTTCATCCCGGGCGCGTGCCAGTTCGGCCAGCGCGTTGTCGGCGGCTTCCAGCTTCGCCATCAGGATGGCGCGCTCCTGCGCCAGCGCGGCTTGCTCTGCCGCCAGGGTTGCCCTCGCCTGCTCCAGTTCCGCTTCCCGCGTGGCGTAGCTGGCAGAAACGATGGCCCGGGCCTCGGCTTGCGCCACATCCCACAAGTACCGCGCGGCCTGGTTCACCGGCTCGGGCAGGTTCGCTGGCGCCGCAAACGCCTGCGGATCCTGCAAACGGGCGCCCAGCCCGGCAAACCAGGCATCCAGGTGCGGGCTGACGGTATTTGGCGAGCCGCGCCCCAGATGCAGCCGGATCCGTTCGATGGTTGGGCGCTGGCCGGCCAGCAGCAAGGCATCGGCGGCTTGCCAGACGTCTTGCTGGGTGATGGAACGGGAGCGCGTGGCGGGCAGATTGGCGTTTTGCATGGTCCGGGCAAGTTTTTGGGCGGCTTTGGCCATCGCCACCCGGATAAGGCATGATAATGAATAGTTATCGTGCCTTATCGTTTATTGGTGTATAATTTCATACAGCATACATCATATTTATTATGATTTCTCGCAAACTGCCTTACCTGCCCGGTGGAACGGCCGAAAACCCGCCAAACCGCCACGATTCATCCAGCCTGACACCTGTTCATGCCGATTTCCCCGCGCCGCTCCGCCCGTCCGAACTCGATCCGCTTGGCCGCCAGGCCGCCGAAGCGCTGTACCGCGAAGGCGAATCCGCCAACACGGTGGCCAGCTATCGTTCCGCCTTACGGTATTGGGCAGGCTGGTTCGCCCTGCGTTACGGCCAGCCGATCGCCCTTCCCTTGCTGCCGGCGGTCATCATCCAGTTCGTCGTAGACCATGCCACGCGAACCACGCCCCACGGCCCTGCGAGCGAATTGCCGCCGGCGATCGACGCCGCACTGGTCGCTAGCGGGCGCAAGGCGCGCACTGGCCCACCGGCGTTAGCCACGCTGATGCACCGGCTGGCCGTCATTGCCAAGGCGCATCGGCTGGAGAGCCTGGATAACCCCTGTGCAGACCCGGCCGTGCGTGAACTGGTGGCCCGCACGCGCAGAGCCTATGCCAAGCGCGGCGAGCGTCCGGCGCGCAAGGCGGCGCTGACGCGTGAGCCGCTATCCCGCCTGCTGGAAACCTGTGACGATTCGCTGATCGGGCTGCGCGACCGTGCGCTGCTGCTGTTCGCCTGGTCCAGCGGCGGCCGGCGGCGCTCCGAGGTGGCGGGCGCCACCCTGGCCAACCTGACGCGCCTCGCGCCGGGTGAATTCGTCTATCAACTGGGCTGGTCCAAGACCAACCAGGCCGGCGCAGACCTGCCGGACAACGCCAAGCCGGTCATCGGCGCTGCAGGCGCGGCGCTGGAGGCCTGGCTGAAGGCGACAGGGCTTGACGAGGGCGCGATCTTCCGGCGCGTCCGCCGTGGCGGGCATGTGGGCGAAGCGCTGTCCGACGCCGCCGTGCGCAAGATCGTCAGGCAGCGTTGCGAGGCGGCCGGGCTGGAGGGGGATTTCTCGGCGCACTCGTTGCGCTCGGGCTTTGTGACCGAGGCGGCGACGCGCCAGGTGCCGATGGCCGAAGCCATGGCCATGACGGGCCACACCAGCGTGGCTACGCTGGTGCGGTATTTCCGGGCGGCGGACGCCCGGCGCTCGGTGGCGGCTGACCTGATCGGTGTGTTGGACGAACACAAAAGCCGGGACGAATGCCAGGACGAATAACAGGACGAATAACAGGACGAACAATTCCAGAACGGATCCCAAGCCGATCCGCAATGAGGCGCCGCCAAGCTGATTTGCTCCCTGGATGACCGGGACGCCATGGCCGATGCGCGGCGCGAGGCGGAGGAGCGCGAATATCAGGCGCGCTTGCCGGAGCCGGAGGACTACCGCTCGCGCTACCGCAATCTGCGCGACCAGCAGGCGCGGCTGCTGTGCTGAGGACACGGGCATCGTCGAATGCCTGTCTGAATCCCGGAAGTCATTACAATCCGCGCCTGGCGTGCCGATATACATGCGGTGCGCGTGCAATCGCAGCCCGAGAGCCCGATGTCGCACACTATCTCTTGCCAGTAGCCGAACGCCTATGACACCGCCCTCGATCCCGGCCAACGAACAGCTTCGGCTGGATACGCTGCGCTCGCTGAATATCCTCGATACCTCGGCGGAAGAACGCTTCGACCGCCTGACCCGGCTGGCGCGGCGCCTGTTTGGCGTACCCATTGCGCTGGTCAGCCTGGTTGACGCCAACCGCCAGTGGTTCAAGTCCTGCATTGGCTTGTCCGCGACGGAATCCCAGCGGGAGATCTCGTTCTGCGGGCATGCGATCCTCGATGACGGCATCCAGATGGTGCCTGACGCGCTGCTCGACGAGCGCTTTCACGATAATCCGCTGGTGACGCACGATCCAGGCATCCGCTTCTATGCGGGCTGCCCGCTATCGGTGGCCAACGGCAGCAAGCTGGGCACGCTGTGCCTGATCGACGTGCAGCCCCGGGAGTTCGGCGAGGAGGACCGCGCCTTGCTGCGAGACCTGGCTCGCATGGCCGAGCAGGAACTGACCGCGCTGCAACTGGCCACGATGGACGAGCTCACGCTGCTGTCCAACCGCCGTGGCTTCTCGGCGCTGGCGCAACACGCGCTCAATGTGTGCAAGCGCCTGGACAAGCCTGCGACGCTGCTGTTCTTCGACCTGGATGGTTTCAAGAGCATCAACGACCGCTTCGGCCACGCCGAGGGCGACCGCGCGTTGTCTGTCTTTGCCGGCCAACTGCGCCAGTCGCTGCGAGACTCCGATGTGATCGGCCGGCTGGGTGGGGATGAGTTCGTGGCGCTGCTGACCAGTACCGATGCCGCGCAGTGCAACGCCACCCTGGCACGCCTGGAGACGGCCATCGATGCGATCAATGCGCACGCGGCGCGAGGCTATGACATCGCGTTCAGCGTCGGCACCGTCGAGTTCGATGCGCAGCGCCACGACGACACCGACGCGCTGCTGGCCGAAGCCGACAACGCCATGTATGCCAACAAGGCATCCCGCAAGGCAAGCCAGCGCTAACCCTAGGTTGCTGCCAAGCTACGCGAGCGCCGCCACGCCCGCCCTCCTGCCTATACTGACAAGCGGGCCGCAACCGGCCCCACTGGGCCGACAAGAAAAGGAGAATGTCTATGCCTCACGAACAGTTCCTGGCCAAGCAGGAGGATCGCCGCAGCGGGCTGCGCGCCTTGCGGGCCGCGCTCTTGAAGGTGCATAAGGAAGTGATCGCGCTGAACCGCACGGAGTACGAACGCTTGCATGGCCCGATCCCGGCCGGGCTGTTCGTGCAGGTTGTGACCGAGGAGACCTATTTCCGCTGGCTGGACCCGCTCTCGCGGCTGATCATCGAGATCGACGAAGAGCTGGAAGCGCCCGAGCATCACGATGAAACCTGCAAGGCGGTGGCCGCGGCCACCGAGAAACTGTTTGGGCCCGACAGCGATCCAGCGTTTCGCGACCGCTACCAGCAAGCGCTGCAGGACGAGTCCGGCGTGATCGTGGCGCACGGGCAACTGATGAAAGTCGTCGCGCAGTTGCGGCAACTGGTCTAGCGAGGCGGCTCGGCGCTCCGGCTACTTCGCAGGGCGGGTGACGCGTCCGTGGTCCACCGAAATCGGGTCGCTCGCGGGAAAGGTTTCCCTCAGGGCTTCGTCGAGCTCGTCTTCCACGTGATCGTCCTTGCTGCCCTGCGATGGCTTGGCCTTGGGTGGTGCGGGAGCCTTGTGGGGCGTCTTGTGGGGCGTCGGCGCTGCAGGCTTGCTCGCATTGGTCATGGCCATATCCCCGGACGGGTGAGTGTGACTTGATCTTAGAAGGCTTTTGGGCGGCATGCCAATCCTGCGCTTATGCGCAAGCCCCGGCAGTGCCGGACTCCGGCGTGTCGGCAAGCGTGCGCAGGTAGCCGGCGAAGCCGTCCCGCACCCGGGCGTGCCGGCGTGCGCTGGTCACCACGCGCGGTGCCGCGCTCCACGCAATGCTGGCGCCGCAGGCTTGCAGCGCACGCACCAGCGCCACGTCCTCGCTGCTTGGCAGCGAGCGAAATCCGCCGCAACGCACATAGGCATCCGCCGCTACCCCCAGGTTGGCGCCGTGGATGTGCTGGTGGCCATCCCTTTCGCGGTAACGCTCCTGGTAGCGCTGCCGCACCCGTTCCGGATTGTCCTGCCAGTCTTCCACGCGCACGCAGCCGCAGACGGCGTCGGCGCCGAGTTGCACCTGGGTGCTGAGCCAGTCGGGCGAGACGATGGTGTCAGCATCGGTAAACGCCAGCCATCGCATGCCCAGCGCCAGCGCATGGGCCGCGCCAGCGGCGCGCGCCATGCCGACATTGCGCGCGGCAATGCACAGCGTCAGCACGCCGTGCTCGGCGGCAATATCGGCCGAGCGGTCATGGCACGTATCCAGCACCACGATGGCCAGCACGGCTTCGCCGCGCAGCCCCGGGCAGACGGCCGCGCGCGCCACGGCCTGCAGGCAGGCCGCCAGGCAGCCCTCCTCGTTATGCACCGGAACGATCACGCCAATCACGCGATGCCCTCCCGGCTTGCCACTGAACGACCCTCGTGCATCCAGGCCTGCATCAGGAAATCCGCCTCCGTATGGGTGGCGATGCATTCCAGGCCGGCATGTTTCGCCAACAGTTCGTGGGCGCGCTCAGGCGAAACCAGGCGCTCGGTGAACGGGTGCCGCCAGTGACAGGCCAACAGCAGGCCGCCGGGTGCCAGCGTGCGTCGTACGCGGCGCGCAATCTTGGCGACGGTGGCCTCGGGCAGGTAGTAAGCAAACTCGCTGATGACGATCAGTTCGAAGCTACCCTTGGGCCATTCCTCGGGCACGCGCATCTGCATCACGCGCACGTTCATGATCCCCGCGAGCCGGGTCCGCGCGGTTTCCACTGCGCGGGGATGCATGTCTGCGGCCAGCATGCTGTCGCAGCGGCGGACCAGCACCGCGCTGAGCTCGCCGTTGCCGCAGCCGGGCTCAAACGCGGAGCGGTAACGCGGCCGGTCGAGCATGGCCAGCATGAGTCCGCGCCTGCGGGCTTCGTACCAGCTGGTGCGGTAGGACCATGGGTCGTCGCCGCAGGCGTAAAGGGCATCGAAGTGCGAGGCGAGGCCCGAGGCAGCAGTGGCGTCGGGTGCCGGTGCCAGCGCATCGTCGTGCTTGTCTGCCGGTAGCGTAGGGAAAGTCATGGCGCTACCCCTAGGCAGGATGGATCCAGCCCGGGCATCACGGATAGCCATGGCGCCCAGCCGGCGTCGCTGCCTTGCCCGGGCGCAGCCAGGCCGGTGCCGAGCGCAGCCAGGTCACGCTCGGCGTGGCTCTGCCGCAGGAAGACCGGCAGGTCGCAGAAACGCGCGGCCAGCGCGGCGTCTCGGCACAAGGGCCCGGCGCCAAGGGCGCGGCCGGCGTGCGCCATGATATCGGTGGCAGCCTTTTCCGCGGCAAGCCGCGCGCGCTGGACCACAGTTACGGCATCGGCCGCGGGGTTCGCGTCAATCCAGGCCGCGGTCTCGCGCAGCATCGCCCAGCCCCCGCGCAGGGCAATATCCGCCGCACCAAAATGCGCGGCGGCATGCGCCTCGGCGCGCCGCGCCACCAGCGCACGCAGGGCGAGCACGAAGGGAACCGCCGCGCCGAGCCAGCAAGCGGCGATGCCCGCGCCGCCGTGCCAGAAGCCGGGGCGGCGCAGGTAGGCGCCGGATGCCCCGAGTTGCCGCGCCGGCGTGCCGTCAAGCACAAGGTCGGCAGTGCGCGCGGCTGTCATGGCCGGGGAGCGCCACGCGCCCTCGTCGGCCGCGATGCCGGGCGCATCGAGCGCGAGCACGGCCAGGCACGGCTGCTCGCGCGCATCCCAGCAAGTCAACAAGGCATGGGTGACCAGCGGCGCGCCCGAGCACCATGCCTTGCGTCCTGAGAGCACAGCGCCACCGTTGGCGCCGCCGTCCGCGTGCAGCACCACGCGCGCATCCGGCGGCTCCGCGGCCCAGACCGCCCAGCGCGTCCCGGGCGGCGGCTTGGGCCGTCCAAGCTCCGCCAGGATGGCAAGCGCATCGGCGTGGGCTTCGAACAGCTTGATCAGGCAGACGTCTTGCGCCGCCACTTGCGCAAGCGCCATCCACCTTTGCCAGGTGTTGCCGGCGCCGGGCAACGGCATGTCGCCCGCCTGCTCTGTCAGGCGAAAGAACTGGCGGGCTACATCGCCATCGGGGTCACGCGAGGCGCTGGCTGTCATGACGAGCCTGCCGTGCCGGATGCTAGCTGGCCTCAGGCTGCGCGATAGCGGTTGCGCAGGTCGCGGATCAGGTCGTGGTTGCGCAGCACGCCCTGGTACTGGCGCTCTACCAGCGCACGGATATCGAAGCTCAGCTCGGTTTCCTGCAGTGCGTCGGCGTACTTCTTCTTGGCCACGTCCTCGCCCTTCTCGGTTTCTTCCAGAATGGCGAGATCGTTGCGGTCGGCCACCGCCGTGCGCAGGCTGACCCAGCCGCGATGCAGCGCGCCGGCCACGCTGCCGTGTTCCTCGGGCTTGCCGCCGAGCGCCGCCACCTGTGCCTGCAATTCCCTCACGCTGGCGGCGATTTCCGTGGCACGGCTGGTGAAGAGCGACTTGAGCTCAGGATTCTGGGCATCTTCCGCTGCCTTGAGAAAGCCTTGCTCGCCGTCGCGCGAAACTTCGATCAGGTCGTTCAGTACGGAGATATTCTTGTCAGCCATGTCAGCTCCTTGCAGAGTGTTCAAAGAGAGTGTTCAAAGGTTCAGGGATTCAGGACCTCAAAATGAATGGCGCCGTGAAGACGACAGTCGATGAAGCGGGCCTTGGTGCGGGCGCGGTGATGCGCCCTGCCTTGCCACCCCTCCACCTTACGAAAGCGCGGCCCCGCCGGCTGTAGGGAGGAAGCGCGACGGTTTGTCGGTGCCGGCCTACAGCAGCCCGGTGACGTGGGCGCAACCGCACACAAATGCCGGCACAAATTACATCTCCATGAAAATTCCGCGTGCCTTGCCCGGCAAGGACCAGCCGGAGCGCGCCTGTGCATGCCGATGCGCCCTTGGCACGCTCTCTGCCTTGGATCAGTCTTTGCTGCTCTCTCCTGCTGACACTTGCCCAGGACTCTCGCCATGCCAAAAACGCCCTCTTCCAAAAAGACCGCCGCCACCGCCATCAAAAAGCCCACGCCTGCCAGTAGTGCTGACGCGCCGCAAACGCTCACGGGCGCTTGCACGAGCGATGTCACGCAAACTGCCACGCGCGCAGCCACCGGGGCCGATGCCGCGTACGACCGCGCCGTGAAAGAGCGGCTTGCTCCCCAGCCCAAGGCCTTGGGCTCGGACACGGTCGGCAACGTGGTCTCCAACGAGGATCGCGTGCTGACCACCAACCAGGGCATGCCGATCGGCGAGGACGACAACTCGCTGCGCCTGGGCGCACGCGGCCCCACGCTGCTGGAAGACTTCCTGCTGCGCGAGAAGATCACCCACTTTGACCACGAGCGCGTCCCTGAACGGGTGGTGCACGCGCGCGGCGCCGCCGCGCATGGTTACTTTGAGCTGCATGAATCGCTGGCGGATTTCACCACGGCCGATTTCCTCCAGCGTGTCGGGGCGCAGACGCCGGTGTTCGTACGCTTTTCCACCGTGGCGGGCTCGCGCGGCTCCGCGGACCTGGCGCGCGACGTGCGCGGCTTTGCCGTCAAGTTCTATACGCGCCAAGGCAACTACGACCTGGTCGGCAACAATATGCCGGTGTTCTTTATCCAGGACGCCATCAAGTTTCCCGACTTCGTACACGCGGTGAAGCCGGAGCCGCACAACGAGATCCCGCAAGCGGCGTCGGCCCACGATACGTTCTGGGACTTCGTCTCGCTGCAGCCGGAGTCGATGCATATGGTGCTGTGGACCATGTCGGGCCGCGCCCTGCCGCGCAGCTTCGCCACCATGGAAGGCTTTGGCGTGCATACCTTCCGCCTGATCAATGCCGGGGGGCGCGCCACCTTCGTCAAGTTCCACTGGAAGCCCGTGCTGGGCGCGCACTCCCTGGTCTGGGACGAAGCCCTCAAGATCAATGGCAAGGACCCGGACTTCCACCGGCGCGACTTGTGGGAGTCGATCGAGAACGGCGCCTTCCCCGAGTATGAATTCGGCGTGCAGCTGGTGCCCGAGGAGGACGAACACAAGTTCGGCTTCGACCTGCTTGACCCGACCAAGCTGATTCCCGAAGAGCTGGTGCCCGTTCGCCGCGTGGGCAAGATGGTGCTGAACCGCAACCCGGACAACTTCTTCGCGGAGACCGAGCAGGTGGCCTTCCACCCCGGGCACCTGGTGCCGGGGCTGGATTTCACCAATGACCCGCTGTTGCAGGGGCGGCTGTTCTCCTACCTGGATACGCAGCTCACGCGCCTGGGCGGCCCCAATTTCCACGAGCTGCCGATCAACCGCCCACTGTGCCCGGTCCACAACAACCAGCGCGACGGCTTCATGCGCCAGACGGTGGTGAAGGGACGCTCCAGCTATCAGCCTAATGGCGTGGGCGGCGGCTGCCCGTTCCTGGCTGGCGAGACCGATGCGCATCTGGGCTATGCGGAACAAGCCGCGCAAGGCGCCGCCAAGGTGCGCCGGCGCAGCGATACGTTCTCCGATCACTTCTCGCAAGCCAACCTGTTCTGGCGCAGCCAGACCGATACGGAAAAGGGCCAGATCGTAGATGCCTACACCTTCGAGCTCTCCAAGGTGGGACTCCCGGAGATCCGTGCCCGTGTGGTTGGCCAGCTGGCCCATATTGCGCCGGAGCTGGCGGCTGGCGTGGCAAGCAAGCTCGGGATTGACGTGGAGCCCGTGGGCAAGCCCGCCGAGATCGATGATTACGACCTTGCCGCTTCGCCGGCGTTGAGCCTGGAGTCGCAGCCCAAGGGCGACATCCGCGGCCGCAAGATTGCCGTGCTGGTCGCGGACGGCGTGAGCGGTGCTGCGGTGGCCTCGCTCAAGACGCGCGCCGAGAAGGCAGGGGCATCCGCCAAGGTCATCGGCCCGCGCGCCAATGGCGTGACCTCCGCCGAAGGCAAAACGGTGCCGGTGGACCACGCGTTGTCCTCTGTGGGCTCCGTGTTGTTCGATGCCGTCTATGTGCCGCAAGGCGAGGTCGACGCCCTGCAGGCCGACCCCGCCGCCCTGCTCTTCATCTGCGAGGCCTACAAGCATTACAAGCCGATCGGCGCGGGTGGCAGCGGCGCGGTGCTGGTTGCCGCCGCCGCGCGCGCGGCCGGGATCGACGGCGGCTTTGCCGGTCCGGGCGTGGTGCTCGCCAAAAAGGAGGGAGAGGCCGAGCACGATGCGTTCCTGGAAGCCGTGGGTGAGCATCGCTGGTGGGCGCGCACGGACGCTGCGCGCGTCATGGCCTGAGTAGCCGGCGCCATGTGCGATACGGGCCCGCCAGCGCTGGTGATCTCGCCCCACCTTGACGACGCGGTATTCAGTTGCGGCGCATGGCTGGCAGCGTGTCCCGGCTCCATGGTGGTCACCGTGCTGGCGGGCCTGCCACCCGCATCCGTGGCAGCGCCGCCGTGGGACGCGGGTGCGGGCTTTGCCAGCGCGCGCGAGGCGGTGCTGGCCAGGCGCGAGGAAGATCGCACCGCGCTCGCCATGCTGCAGGCAACGCCGCTCTGGCTGGACTTTCTCGACGGGCAGTACGGCGTGCCAAGCGCGCTGGCGGCGCTCGTGCAAGCGTTGTCAGAGGTCGTGGCGGCACATCCGGATGCGCCGGTGCTCGCGCCCGCGGGGGTCTTCCACAGCGACCATCTCCTGGTGCACGCCGCCTGCGCGCAGGCATGGGCCGGCAGCCGGGAGCGGGCCTGGCTGTTCTAAGAGGATGCGATCCACCGCCGTACCCCCGGGCAGCTTCAGCGGCAACTGGTGAACTGGCATGCAGCCGGCGTGGCGGCTACGCCGCAGACGCCCCTGCGCGAGCCCTCGCATGCGGCCCGCAAGGCCCGCGCGGTGGCCGCCTATGCCAGCCAGTTGCCGCTGTTCAGCGGCGCACAACTGGCCGATTTATCCGCGCCCGAACGCTACTGGCGCGATGGCTTGCTAAGGATTGCGCTTAAGCGCGCGCGTTCGGCTTCAGGCTTGCGCTTACTTGAACAGCATGCTGACCATCACCAGGGCCAGCAGGCCGAGATAGACGCGCGCATGCACCCGGTCGGGGATGCGCCCGGCCAGCGGGGCGGCAAGGCGGATGCCGGCCAGGGAGCCGAGCGATAGCAACCCGAACGCGGCAAGGTCGATGTACCCCAGATAGCCGCTGCCCAGCGCCACCGGCTGGTACCACGCCATGGCCACGTAGGCCAGGGTGCCCGGCACGGCAATCGGCAGGCTCAAAGGGTTAGCCATCGCCGTGGCTTGCGTCATGCTCAGGCCGCGGCGGCGTAGCAGGGGCACGGTCATGACGCTGCCACCCACCCCGAGGAAGGTGGCGACCAGGCCGATCGCCAGGCCGCCCGCCACCGTCTTCGCCTGCCCGAGCCGCTGGGGCGAACCCTCCCCGGCGCGCGAGAGAAATCCCCGGCGCGCCAGGCAATCGAGCAGCGTGACGCCAAGGTAGGCCACAAAGGCAAGGCGCACCACGTCACTGCTCGCCAGCGTGGCGGCGCCGGCGCCCATGACCGCGCCCAACCCGATAAATCCCGCCAGCGGCCATACATAGGGCCACAGGATGTTGCCCGCCAGGCGGTGCTTGCGTGTGGCGAGCGAGGCGCTCAGGATCATCACCGCCGTTGAGGTCGCTACGGCTATGTGCATGGCGGACTGGCCTGGCGTGTGCGCGTCGGCGGCGCTCAATGCGCGGTAAAGCAAAGGCACCACCACAAACCCGCCGCCGAAGCCGAACAGCACGGTGGTCACGCCTGTCAGGCAGCCGAACAGGATAAAGAGGAGATAAAGCATCGCAGAAGAGGAATGGGTTCCAGGTCAGTCCACGATACGTGCGGTTGGCATGGCCAACTTTCGAAGATTGGTCAATAATGTTTGTGTTTCAGCCATTGAGGCTTCTGACATTAGGCCATTTGGCCGTTCCACCCCTGCCGCCGCCCTTCCCCTCCATGCTCAACGTCCGGATCGACGACTACGACCACGTGCCCAGGCCCGTGGTTGCGATCGGCACCGACTACCCCAAGGGCTACCTGCTGCCGCGCCACGCCCATCGCCGCGCGCAACTGCTCTATGGCGCCACCGGTGTGATGCACGTGGCTACGCGCGATGGCAACTGGATCGTTCCGCCGCAGCGCGCGGTCTGGATTCCGCCGGGGATGGCGCATGAGGTCACGATGCTGGGCGTCAGCACGCGCAGCCTGTATATCGAGCCCGGCGCCGTGCCCGGGCCGGGCGACACGTGCCAGGTGGTGGGGATATCTGCCTTGATGCGGCAGTTGCTGATTGGCGCGGTAGAGATGCCCGCGCATTACGATCCCGACGGCCGGGACGGCGCACTGGTCACCCTGCTGCTACACGAGATCGCGGGCTTGACGGCGCTGCCCTTGCATATTCCGCTGCCGCGCGATGCGCGGCTCGCGCCGCTGTGCCACGCCTTTCTCCGGCAGCCCGACACGCATGATTCGCCGCAGCGCTGGGCGCTGGCGCTGCATATGAGCAGCCGGACCTTCAGCCGGTTTTTCCGCGAACAGACGGGCATGGCGTTCTCGGCATGGCGCCAGCGCGCCTGCGTGGTCCTGGCCCTGTCACGGCTGGCCGCCGGCGACGCCGTCACCCGCATTGCCCTGGATTTCGGCTATGACAGCCCGGCGGCATTCTCGACCATGTTTCGCCGCGTGCTGGGCCACGCCCCAACTGAATACTTGCAGCTGGGCATGGGCAGCCAGCCCGCCGCCGCTAAGCCGCTGGCCGCCGCATTGCTGCCTGCCAATTTGCCCGTCGAAGCCCTCGGCCACATCTAGGCGTGGCATCGCCGCGCCATTTGTATGCTACGGAACAAGGCGAAATCCCAGACACGCGTCAGAATAGGCTGTCGGCGCAACATCAGACGCGCAGCAGGCTGCCCTCCCGCCCCGGAACCTATATTGCAAACAAAGGACGCGGGGAGCACCTGTATTGCCTCGACCTATATCGGCCGTTTCGGCCATTTTCTTTAGTCGGAGTACTTCAAAGGGGAATGTAATGAGCAATATGGAAGCGGGTTGCCTGCAAGCTAGCCGTACGTCGCACCAGGCCGCCGCCGCGGTGGCGGCCTGGCCGGACTTTGTCACCGCGCGGGTGGCGGGGCACGAGGTAGAACGCGTACAGAAGCGCTGGGGGGGCAGCCACCTGCTGCACGGCCGGCAACCCGGGCCCGACGCGGTGCATTTCTCTAGCAACGACTATCTTTGCCTGCTCGGCGAAGACAAGCTGGTGCGCGCGCAGACGGCCGCCATGCGCGGGCCGGATAGCGAGTTGCTGATGTCGGCGGTGTTCCAGTATGGCGACAATCCCACCAGCCGGCTGGAGCGCAAGCTGGCGCAGTTCAGCGGCGCCCAGGACAGCATCCTGTGCCAGTCCGGCTGGGTGGCCAATGTGGGCCTGCTGCAGAGCATTGCCAACGAACGCACGCCGGTCTACCTGGACATGCTGGCCCATATGTCGCTGTGGGAAGGCGCCCACGCTGCGCGTGCCCGTGCCGTGCCGTTCATGCACAACGACGCCGAGCACGCCGAGCGCCAGATCCGCAAGGACGGCCCCGGCATCATCGTGGTGGATTCCGTCTACAGCACCAATGGCAGCTTGTGCCCGCTGACCGATTTCGTCGAAGTAGCGGAGCGCACCGGCAGTGTAATCGTGGTTGACGAGTCACATTCTCTCGGCACGCACGGGCCTGGCGGCGCCGGCCTGGTGGCGCAGCTCGGACTGTCGAAGCGGGTTCACTTCCAGACGGCCAGCCTGGCCAAGGCGTTTGGCGGCCGTGCCGGCCTGGTGACCTGCCCGTCGTCGTTCAAGGGGTACTTCGCGGCAGAATCGCGCCCGGCCATTTTCAGCTCGGGGCTGCTCAGCCATGAACTGGCCTGGTTCGACGCCGCCACGGATTTCATCGTCGGGGCGGACGATCGCCGCAGGCAGCTGCACGCGGTATCGGCTCACGTGCGCCGCGCGCTGTCCGGGCTGGGGTACAACGTCTCGGCGGGATCCGAGCAGATCATCGCGCTGGAGTCAGGCACCGAGGAGCAGACGCTCGTATTGCGCAATGCCTTGCAATCGCGCGGCATCTTTGGCGCCGTCTTTTGCGCCCCGGCCACCGCGCGCGACCGCGCGCTGATGCGGTTGACCATGCATGCCCACCTTACCGCCGTGGAAATCGATCGCCTGATCCAGGTCTGCGCGGAAATCCGCGATGAGGTGAACCTGGCCGGCTGGCGCTCCACCCAGCGCAAGCCACGCACGCCCGTGGCGCGCCCGCCGATGGCCAGGCAGACCGCGCTGCAAGCCAGCCTCGAAGCGCTGCACGGCACGGCCTGAAGCAGGCTCAGCTTGCCGCGCCGCCGCCCGGGCCGGGCTTGGCAGCCGGGAACTCGAGGACGAACTCCGTATATTCGTGCTCGACCGAGCTGCAATGGATCCGCCCATCCCAGGCCTCGAGGGTCTCCCGGCAAAAAGCCAGGCCGATGCCGGTTCCCTCGTTGCGCGGATAGGTGTGGAAGCGCTTGAAGATGGACGGCAGTTCGCGCTCAGGCACCCCGGTGCCGGTATCGCGGAAAATCAGCCGGTTGCGCCGGGTGCCATGCTCCAGCCGCAGCCGGATATCGCCGTGCCCTGCTCGCGCCAGCGCGTGCAGCGCGTTCTTGATCAGGTTGAACAGCACCATGACCATCAGCTTCTGGTCCGCGTGGATCAGGAAATCCTCCTCCAGATCGGCGCGCACCAGCTCCCGCTGGCCGGCTTCGAACGGGTAGCGGGAGAGCGCCTCGTCCACCGCCTGGCCCAGCAGGAAATGCTCGCTGGGCCCGTGCAGGGTCTTGGCGCGCGCATTGACCAGCAGCACGTCGATGCCGTGGTTCATGCGGTCGACCTCCAGCTGGATCCGCGGCAGCGCATCCTTGAGCAGGCCAAAATGCGCCCGTGGCAGGTGCAGCGAGTTCTCCGGCGTCTCGTTTTCCTCATAAAAGCGGATCAGCCCCGGCAGGTACCGGCCCATGCCGAGCGCCGTGGAGCCGATGCTGCGGATCGGCGTGCGCAACTCATGGGCCACCGTGCCCAGCGCTATCGCCATGCCGTCCAGCTTTTCCTGGATCAGGATGCGCTGGTCGATCTTCAGCACAGCGATGGTACAGATGGTGAAGCCGATGATCGGCAGCTCCATCGGCCAGTTAACCTCAAGCATTGCAGCCGGCGGCGGCGTGACGAAGTTATAGACCAGCCACGCCATGGCCGTGCCCACCACCAGGGAGGTGGCGCCACCCAGCCAGCCGCTGAAGTTGAAAAGGATGATGACGGCGATCACGAGCGACTGGGACCAGACCAGGTTGCCGTGATTCATCAAATACATGTAGACGAAGAAAAACGACAAGCTGTACGTCAATGTCGCCAAAAAATGCGCAGGAAGCCATTTCTTGTCGCGCAGGTCGCGCGAGACGATCAGCGGCAGGCACAGGACCATGGCCACCAGCCGCAGGGCCAGGCTCTCGTAAGGCTGGGGAAACCAGAATTTCCAGATCAGGTAGAACGCCGGGTAGCCCGTAAAGGCGAGCCACCCCAGCAGGCGGATGCGCTTGACCTGGGCTGGCTGGCGGACATCGAGATGGACTTCCCTGGCAAGCACCCGGCGCAGGCGCATCGCGCTTTCACCGCAACTGCGTTGAATCTGGGCAAGCATGTTGAGAACCGGCTGATGGCTGATGGTGGCAACGATGCGAAAGTGTAGCCGGATACACCGGCCTTTTTCCCGATCTTGTGCGCTTTTCGTAGCTTAGGCCGGACTCCGCCATTGGCTTGCCGCGCCCGGTTTCAATCCAGCAGGTGCCCCATCCGCTCGCGCTTGGTCTCCAGGTATTTTTCGTTCTCGGCGTTGGACGGCACGATGTGGCGCATCTGCTCGACCACCTTGATGCCTGCGGCTTCCAGCGCCTGCTTCTTCTTCGGATTGTTGCTCATCAGCCGGATCGACTTGACGCCCCACTGGTGCAGCAGGTCGGCCGCAAACGCGTAGTTGCGGCTGTCGATTTCCTGGCCCAGCGCCAGGTTGGCGTCGACCGTGTCGAGCCCGCCGTCCTGCAGCGCGTAGGCGCGGATCTTGTGGCCCAGGCCAATCCCGCGCCCTTCCTGGCCGCGCAGGTATAACAGGATGCCGCGGCCTTCCTCGGCGATCTTCTTCATGGCCAGGTCGAGCTGCTCGCCGCAGTCGCAGCGGCACGAGCCGAACACGTCGCCGGTCAGGCATTCGGAATGCAGGCGGGTCAGCACGGCCTCGCCGGTGATGTCGCCGACGCTCAGCGCAAGGTGTTCGATGCCTGAAACGGCACCCTTGAAGGCGTGGGCGGTAAATTCGCCAAAACGGGTCGGCAAGCGGGCCGAGCCGATCAGCTGGATCTCTGTGTCGTTCATGTCAGTCGGAGTTTGGCGCCGGCCTTGGCGGCGCGGCATCGGGGCGCTTGATAGCGTCTAGTCCGCTACGGTAGCACGAGCGGGGCCGGATCGCTGGCGGGCAAGTAGCCGGGAGCCCGCCAGCGGCGTGTCTTTGGCCTGAAAGTCGCGTTCAAACCTGCCCCTCGGGCACCTTCTTAGTCGAGCTCGATCGGCTGGCCGTGGGGCGTGCGCCGGGCCGCAGCGTCCCACGCGTCGCGCCTGTCCAGCAGCGCGGCGCCGTCGACCATGCCCTTGGCAGCCGCGAGCCGCTCCAGCGCGGTCAGCCAGAAGCGGTAGTAATGCTCGCCATTGTCTGGGTCCCCGCCCGCCTGGGCTTCGCGGATGACCTGGGACAGGGTGGCCGCCCATTCCGTCCAGGTAAAGGCCTCGCGCTCATGCAGGGCGAGCGCCAGCGCAAAGGCCTGTGCTTCCCACGGCTCACGGAAGACCGGGCCGGTGCTGTCGCAAGGCAGCGCCGGCAGCGCTGCCCGGATGGCCTGCAGGTTCGCCGGCGCGGTCGATGCGGTCGATGCGGTCGATGCGGTCGATGCGGTCCTGGGATCAACCATGGGCCACCTCCGCCGGGTCAAGGTAAGACTCCCAGCAATCCGCGCAGACCGACGCCGCGGTGGTGTCGGCGCCCCACAACTCGGTAGCGGCAAAGCGCACGGTGTAGAGCCACTGCGGCTGGTCGCCCGCGCCGGCCGCGCTGGCGTCCGGAAACACATGGGCGCCATGCACTGCCACGATCTCGCCTTGCCGGCCGCGGCAATAGCGCGGCAGCCGGGTGTGGCCGGCGGGATGCATCTGGCGGGTGCGTACCCGGTCACCCACATGGAAGCGGGCTTCTCCGGGCGCTGGCCGGGCGCTGGGCGTGCCGCGCGCCAGGGCCGGGGCCACCTGATCCGCGCCAAGGATGCGCGCGAGGGGCAGTGGCGGCGCGGTGGATGCGCCGCTGGCGATTTCCTCCGCGCTGGCCAGGCCGGTCTTGACCAGCATGGCCTTGAGGCCTTCGAACCAGATCTGGTAGTAGCTGCTGCCAAGGTACTGCGCCGGAGGCAGGCTTTCACGGGCCGCGCGCATGGTGTCGATGTTCCACTTGCCCACCGCACCCATGGCGAGCGTGAGCGCGAGCATGCGGCGCTCCCAGCCGGCGTGGAACACCGGCTCATCGGGTTCCGGGCGAACCGGGCCGAAGCCCTGCATGCCGCCAAGGTCCTGGCCACCGTTCATTGCCTCTCCCCTGCCGTTGCCGGCGTGGTCACATCCGGCAGCAGCCCCGTGCCAATCATCGAGTCGCGGCTCACCAACTCCGCCAGCGCGTCCTCGCTCCAGCCCTCGGTGCCGGCCGGGCGCATGGGCAGCACCAGGTAGCGCAGCTCGGCGGTGGAGTCCCACACCTGGATCTGCACCGCCTCCGGCAGGGTAAAGCCAAAATCGCGCAGCACGCCGCGCGGGTCGATCACCGCCCGGGCACGGTAAGGCGCGGACTTGTACCAGACCGGCGGCAGTCCCAACACCGGCCAGGGATAGCAGGAGCACAGGGTGCACACCACCATGTTGTGGGTAGCGGGCGTGTTCTCCAGCACGATCATGTGCTCGCCCTGGCGGCCGGTGAAGCCGAGCGAGGCGATCGCAGCCGTGGCGTCGGCCAGCAGCCAGGCCTTGTAGGCCGGGTCGGACCAGGCCTTGGCCACCACGCGCGCGCCGTTGCGTGGGCCGATGTGCTGCTCGTAGGTCTCGATCAGGACATCCAGCGCGGCCGGGTCGACATAGCCCTTCTCTACCAGCAGGGATTCCAGCGCACGCACGCGCAGGTCCATCTCGGAGAGCGTGCTGCCACCGTGGTCATGGTCATGGCCATGGTCGTGCGAGGGAGCGGCTGGCGAGTCGGAAGAGTCTTGGCGCATCGGTGTTCTGGGAGATCGTTCGGGGATCGTTCTGGCATGGATACTGCGAAACGGCCAGTATGGCCGCGCCTGCGGCGCTTGGCAATCCGCCCGGCGCCGTCGGAGCGCGGCGGCGTGCGCTCATGCCATCGCCTCGGCGGGCAGCATCGCCTCCAGCACGGCCAGGGTATCCGCGTCATCGATGCGCTTGTCGGTGCGCCAGCGCAGCATGCGCGGGAAGCGCACCGCGATGCCGCTCCTGTGTCGGCTGCTGCGGGCAATGCCCTCGAAGCCCAGCTCGAACACCAGGCTGGGCGCCACGCTGCGCACCGGGCCGAACTTCTCCACCGTGGTCTTGCGCACGATGGCATCGACCTGGCGCATCTCCTCATCCGTGAGCCCCGAGTACGCCTTGGCGAAGGGCACCAGTGCACGCTGCGGATTGCCCGCCGGCGCGTTCCAGACGGCGAAGGTGAAATCGGTATAGAGGCTGGCGCGGCGGCCGTGACCGCGCTGGGCGTAGATCAGCACGGCGTCCACGGTGTAGGGGTCGATCTTCCACTTCCACCATACGCCGGTGTCCTTGGTCCGCCCGGCGCCGTAACCTGCCCCCGCCTGCTTGAGCATCATGCCTTCCACGCCCATCTCGCGGGAGGCCTCGCGCAGGCGGGCGTAGGCCTGCCAGTCTGGCGCGCTGACCAGGGGGCTGAGTTCCAGCGCGGGATGCTTGTGCCGTGCCTGCAGCGAATCCAGCTGGCGGCGACGTTCGACGTGCGGGCGCGCGCGCCAGTCCTCGCCCTGCCATTCCAGCAGGTCGTAGGCCAGCAGGATCACCGGGGTTTCACGCAGCAGCCGGGCGCTCAGGTTCTTGCGGCCGATGCGCTGCTGCAAGCGCGCGAACGGCTGCGCGCGGCGCCCTTCCCAGACCACGATCTCGCCGTCGAGCACGGTGCCGTCGGGCAGGTCGCGCGCCATCTCCACCAGTTCCGGAAAGCGCTCGGTCATCAGGTCCTCCCCGCGCGACCAGATCCAGGTCTCGCCGCCGCGCTTTACAACCTGGGCGCGGATACCGTCCCATTTCCACTCGACCAGCCAGTCCCGTGGTGGGCCGAGCACCGTGGCGAAATCGTCCGGGTCCGCCTGCAGCGGGTGGGCGAGGAAGAACGGATACGGCTGGCCGCCAATGCGCGCTTCGGCACCCTCCCCGCCCACCGGGGCCAGCAGGGCGAGATAGCGCTGCGGGCCAGGGCGCGCCGACAGGTCCGTGTAGCCCACCAGCCGTTCGGCCACGCGCTTGGGGTCGATGCCGGCCACTTCACCCAGAGCGCGAGTGACCAGCAGCCGCGACACGCCCACGCGAAAGCTGCCGGTGATGAGCTTGAACAACACCAGCCGCGCCGGGGTGTCCAGCACCTGCCAGAGCGCGTCCAGGCGCGGCAGCAGCGTCTCGGGCGGCAAGCCCCGCAGCGGCAGCAGGCGTTGCTCCACCCAGTCGGCCAGGCCGTCTTCGTCGGTATGAGCCGCGGGTGGCAGCAGCAAGGCGATGGTCTCCGCCAGGTCGCCCACCATCTGGTAGCTTTCCTCGAACAACCAGGGTGGCAAGCCCGAGGCGGTCTGCGCCAGCTCGCGCAGCACCGCCACCGGCACCAGCTGGCGCGGCTTGCCGCCGGCCAGGAAGTACGCCGCCCAGGCGGCGTCGCGCGGCGAGGCGGCGCGCAGGTAGGCCACCAGCGCGGCCAGCTTGGCGTTGCTGGAGGTGGTGGCGTCGAGATCCGCGTAGAGCGCGGCGAAGGCCCTCATGCTGGGGCCTCGCCGGCGATGGCAACAGATGCGGCCGCCTCGGCATCGCCAGCGGCGGCGTCGTCCTCTTCCCCGTACTCGGTCTGGAACGCCTGCGCCTGCCAGCCACCTTCGTTCAGGTAGCGCACCATCACCGGTACATTGCCGTGGGTGACGATGACGCGCTGCGCCCCGGTGGCCTCGATGGCGGACAGCAGCCCGGGCCAGTCGGCGTGGTCCGACAGCGCGAAGCCACGGTCTACGCCGCGCCGCCGGCGCGTGCCGCGCAACTGCATCCAGCCGCTGGCGAAGGCATCCGCGGCATCGCCAAAGCGCCGCATCCAGCTGGAGCGCTGGGCGGACGGCGGCGCCAGCACCAGGGCCTGGCGGAAGGCCACCGGCTTGCCCGGCAGGTCCGTCGTGCGCAAGGTGGGCGGCAGGGCCACGCCGGCCGCCTCGTACGCCGCGTTGAGCGCGGCCATGGCGCCGTGGGTGACGATGGGGCCGTGGCCCTCGCCGGCTGCTGCCAGCCCATGCAGGATCCGCTGGGCTTTGCCAAAGGCGTAGCAGTACAGCACGCTGGCGCGGCCCGCCTCGGCATTGGCGCGCCACCAGGCGTGGATCTCGGCCATGATCCGCGCCTGCGGCTGCCAGCGGTAGACCGGCAGGCCAAAGGTGCTCTCGGTGATGAAGGTGTCGCAGCGCACCGGCTCGAACGGCGCGCAGGTGCCGTCGGCCTCGACCTTGTAGTCGCCCGAGGCGACCCATACCTCGCCGCCGTATTCCAGCCGCACCTGGGCCGAGCCGAGCACGTGGCCGGCGGGATGCAGACTCAGGCGCACGCCGTGGTGATTGATGCTCTCGCCGTAGGCCAGCGTATCGAGCCGGATGCCGGGCAACCGCGCCAGCATCACGCCCCGGCCGGGTTCGGCGCACAAGTAATGCCCATGCCCGGGGCGGGCATGATCGGCATGGGCGTGGGTGATGACGGCACGCTCCACCGGGCGCCAGGGATCGATGTAGAAGTTTCCGGGCGGGCAATAGAGTCCTTCAGGCCGGGCGACGATGAGGTCCATATTGGGGTGACACAAGCAAGGTTGACCCGGCGTAGAGCCGCAAGATCCGGGCAAGGGCCGTCGCGCCACGATACACCGGCGCCGGCGGGGCATGGATATTGCCACTGGCGGTAGCGGAGTTTGTTTTTCGCTCCACACGCGCCTGCCCCCGCTTTCGCCAGAGCAGCAACAGGCCGCCGACGCCCGCAAGGCCAAGGAAGCGGAGGAAGCCCAGCGGCAAGTCGAAGCGTTGACGCGGGCGCAGGACACCCTGGCCGCCCGCTTCGGCAAGGGCGGGGGAATCTCGGCGCAATCGTCGCCCGCCCAGATTCCCCGGAAGGCAGTAGAGGCGCCAGGCAACGCCGGGCCAAGCGGCGGCACATCGCCGAGCGCCGAGGCACACAGCGGCGAGGCGGCGCGCAAGTAAGTGCCGCCGGAACCTGCCTTGCCATTGCCCTTTCTGGGCCCCTCGCGGCATGCCGCATTTACAAGCGCATGCCAAAGCTACACGGTGACCGGGCACTGCCGCCTGCCCCCTGTTTCATTCCTACCCACCGACTCCAGGAGCCAGACATGACCCAGCAACCAGCCCATACCCCCCATGCCGACCCATCCGCCGGCGCGCTTGCCGGCAAGCGCGTTGCGCTGCTGGTCACCGACATGTTCGAACAGGTCGAGCTCACCGGCCCGCGCCAGGCCCTGCAGCAGGCTGGCGCCACCACGGTGATCCTGGCGCCGGAGCACGGCGAAGTCCAGGGCGCGCACCACCACGCCAAGGCCGACCGCTTTGGCGTGCAGGCCGTGCTGTCCGAAGCACATCCCGACGATTTCGACGCCGTGGTACTGCCGGGCGGTGTCATGAATGCAGACGCCTTGCGTACCAAGCCGGAGGCCCAGCGCTTCGTCAAGAGGATCCAGGATGACGGCAAGCCGATCGCCGTGATCTGCCATGGCGCCTGGCTGTTGGTCTCCGCCGGGCTGGTCAAGGGCCGTACGCTGACCAGTTGGCCATCGCTAGCCGACGACATTCGCAACGCCGGCGGCGAATGGGTGGATCGCGAGGTGGCGCGGGACGGCAACTGGGTCAGCAGCCGCAAGCCGGACGATATTCCGGCCTTCAACCGGGAAATGGTGGCCTTGTTCGCCGGGCCAGCCCAGCCGCGCACCACGGCCAATACCCGGTGAGCATCGCGCCGGGTAGGACGCCACCGGGCGCCACCTTGGGTCCTTGTCCTACACGCGGGCACGGCTTTTGCGCCGTTTCCCGTGATCGGGCCGCGGTGCGGCGCGAGTCAGGCCAGCGCGATTGCATGCGAGTACCGGCAAACCGTGGCCAGCCAAGGCAAACGCAATAATCGGCATACCAAGGGGGGAATCGTGGCGCAAACGCTACATGCAGAAAATACCGATCAGGGCCCGGACTTCCTTGTAGCTCTTACAAGCGAGCCTGAGGCGTTGTTGAATGAATGGGTAGCGCAGCAGCTTGCCCTGCCGGGCGGGCAGCGCTTGGCGGAGGCGGATCTGCGTGACCAGTCCCAGCGCTTCCTGCATGGCCTGCGCGAGGCGCTGCGCGCTGGTGCCGCTGAGGACCTGAGCAAGCCGGAATGGGAGCGCGTACGCGGCGTGCTGGTGGATATCTCGCGCCGCCGTGCCCGCGAAGGCTTCTCCCCGGCTGACACGGCCATGTTCGTGTTCTCGCTCAAGCAGCCGGCTTTCATGCGCTTGCGCAAGCTGCTGGCCCAGGACCCGGTCCGGCTGGCGGACGAGACCTGGGCGACCAACACCCTGCTGGACCGGCTCGGCCTTTACACCACGACGCTGTACCAGGCCAGCCGTGAAGAGGTGATCGCGCGGCAGCAACGCGAGCTGATGGAACTGTCGACGCCCGTGGTGCAACTCTGGGACGACATCCTGGCGCTGCCGCTGATCGGCACACTGGATAGCGCGCGGACCCAGACCGTGATGGAGAGCCTGCTGCAAAAGATCGTCGATACCGGCGCCTCGATCGCCATCATCGACATCACTGGCGTGCCCACCGTGGACACGCTGGTCGCGCAGCACTTGCTGAAAACCGTGGCGGCGGCCCGGCTGATGGGCGCGGACTGCATCATCAGCGGCATTCGCCCGCAGATTGCGCAGACCATCGTCCACCTCGGCGTGGACCTGGCCGATGTCACCACCAAGGCGACCCTGGCGGATGCGTTCCAGGTCGCGCTCAAGCGTACCGGGGGCGCCATTACCAGCGCCGCCCAGCGCTAGCCGCGCGCAACGGACGAACGGATATGGAGCGCATTCCAATTCTTCGCATGGGCCGCCTGCTGCTGGTGACGATCCAGGTCGACATGCACGACCGGCTGGCCCTGACGCTGCAGGAGGACCTTTCCGAGCGCATCGTGATGGATCGTGCAAAGGGCGTGCTGATCGACATCTCCTCGCTGGACCTGGTGGATTCGTTCATCGGCCGGATGATCGGCAATACCGCCGCCATAGCACGCGTGCTCGACGCCCAGACCGTGGTCGTCGGCATGCAGCCCGCGGTGGCGATCACCCTGGTCGAGCTCGGCGTCACGCTGGATGGGGTACGCACCGCGCTGAACGTGGAGCGCGGCATGGCCCTGCTGCAGGCCGACGCATGAACCCCCACGACGGCGCTTTCGCGGCCCAGTGGCCCTGGCTCCAGGAGGCCTTGCGCGAGACCGACGCGGCGGTGCAACACGTCCCGTTGCGCACGGGCGAGGACGTGGTGCGGCTGCGCAAGCTGGTGCGCGAAGCGGCGGTGGCACAGGGCATGTCCCTGGTGGACCAGACCAAGCTGGTCACCGCGGCGAGCGAGTTGGCGCGCAACACGGTGCTCTACGGCGGCGGCGGCACCGCGGAAGTCCTGCCGGTGACGGCGGGCGCGCGGCGCGGCGTGCAGCTGCGGTTTATCGACCAGGGCCCCGGCATTGCCGATGTGCAGGCGGCCATGCAGGACGGATTCACCACCGGCGACGGCATGGGCCTTGGCCTGGGCGGCGCGCGCCGGCTGTCCGACGCTTTCGAGATCGATAGCGCGCCGGGCCGGGGGACGACCGTGACCATCGCCCGCTACGGCGTGTTCTGAACACGGGAAACATGATGCAGATTCGAGCCTCGATCCAGGAAGCCAGCCATGTCGCGCAGGCGCGGCGCACGGTCACCGACCTGGCCATCCGCTGCGGCTTTGGCGAGGTGGCCACGGGCCGCCTTGCCATCGCCGTCTCCGAGGCAGCGACCAACATCCTGAAGTACGGCGGGGACGGCGAATTGCTGATCCGCACCTTGCAGGAGGAAGTCGCCGGGCCGGCCGCGCCGCAGGTGGAGGTGATCGCCATCGACCGCGGCCCGGGCATGGCCAACCTCGGCGCCAGCTTGCGCGATGGCTTCTCCACGGCCGGCACCGCCGGCAACGGGCTGGGGGCAATGAGCCGGCTCGCCACCGCCTTCGATATCTATAGCGCGCCCGGCAAAGGCACCGTCTTGCGCATGGCCTTTTCCCCGTCCGACCGGATGGCCGCGCCGGACTTGCCGGCGATCTCGGTGGGATCGGTGTGCGTGCCCATCGCCGGCGAGACTGAATGCGGCGACGGCTGGCACGTGAGTTCCGCGCGCGAGCTATCCAGCCTCACGGTGGCCGACGGGCTCGGCCACGGCCCCGATGCGGCGCGCGCCGCCGAGGCCGCCAAACGGGTTGCCGCCGCCCATGCCTTCGTGGCCCCCGCGGTGCTGATAGGGCACGCCCATGCGGCACTGCGCGCCACGCGCGGCGCGGCGATCGCGGTAGCCCGCATCGAGACGGAGGCCGGGCGGATCCGCTTTGCCGGCATCGGCAACATCTGCGCCTGCGTGGTCACACCCGGGGCGCTGGGCAGCGCCGGCACGCGGCGCCAGTTGATGTCGCACAACGGCATTGTCGGCTGCACCATGCGCAAGGTGACTGAAGTGGAGGCGCCGTGGCCACCCGACACACTGTTGATCCTGCACAGCGATGGCCTGGGCACGCACTGGGACCTGGATGATTATCCCGGACTGAGCGCGCGGCACCCGGCCATCGTTGCGGCGGTGCTGTACCGGGATTTCGCGCGTGGGCGCGATGACGTCACCGTGATCGTGTGCCGCCGCAACAGCGAATGCCGCACGTGGACGGGCCCCGCGAGCGCCCCGGATTCGCCTGCCGCAGCTGGCCAGGGAGCCTTGTCATGAGGCTCCCGCTCTTCCAGCTCGCCCTGCGCGCGGACACCGATGTGGTGGTGGCGCGCCAGGCAGCCCGCAACGCCGCGGCCGAGCTTGGCTTCTCCGCGATCGAGCAAACGGCCATCGCCACCACGGTGTCGGAGCTTGCGCGCCTGCTGCTGGCGATGGACGAGCCCCGTACGCTGCGCGCGGAGATGATTCGCGGCGATTGCCGCAACGAGATGGCGCGCGAACTCGCCATCGTCGTCGATGCGGCGCCCTCCGCGATTTCAACGCTGGCGCGCATGCTGCGTGGCGAGGCCCTGCCGGACGACCCGCCGGCCCAAGCGCTACTGCATGCCGTGGCGCTGGCCGACACCTGGTCGCTCGAGCCCGAAGGATCGCCGCAAACCCGTCTCGCGATTCGCCGGCATCTGCCGCCAGCCGCGGCCGAGCCTGCGCCCGCCGCGCTGGCTGCCATCTCCGGGCATTGCCTCGAGCGCTCGCCCGATCTCATTGCGAGCGAGCTGCGCGAGCAGAACCGCGAGCTGGCGGGCACGCTGCACGAGCTGGCCGCCCGCCAGCGCGAACTTGAGCTGCTGGCCAACGAACTGGCGGACACCAACCGCGGCGTGGTGGCCCTGTACGCGGAGCTGGATGATCGCGCCGAGCGCCTGCGCACAGCGGACGAAACCAAGAGCCGCTTCCTCTCCAACGTGAGCCACGAACTGCGCACGCCGCTGAGCTCGATCCGGGCCTTGTCCACGTTGCTGCTCGACCAGACCGATGGCCCGCTCAATGCCGAGCAGGTACATCAGGTGACGATGGTGCGCCATTCCGCCGAGGCGCTGAGCCAGCTGGTGGACGACTTGCTCGACCTGGCGAAGATCGCCTCTGGCAAGACCGAGGTGCACGTCACCGAATTCACGCTGGACAATACCTTCAGCGCGCTGCGCGGCATGATGCGCCCGCTGCAGCACACCGCCGACGTGGAACTGGTGTTCGGCTCCGTCGACCATATCCCGTCGCTGCATACCGACGAGGGCAAGGTGGCGCAGATCCTGCGCAACTTTGTCTCCAACGCGCTCAAGTACACCGAGCGCGGCGAGGTGCGCGTGGGCGCCGTCTACCTTCCTGCTACCGATCAAGTGGTGCTGACGGTTGCGGACACCGGCATCGGCATTGCCCCCGATCACCTGCCGATGGTCTTTGAAGAGTTCGTGCAGGTCGCCAACCCGCTGCAGCACCGGGTCAAGGGAACTGGCCTGGGCCTCCCGCTGTGCCGCCAGCTTGCCGAATTGCTGAACGGCGACATCCATGTCCAAAGCGAGGCTGGCAAGGGATCCACCTTCACGCTGATGATCCCTGCCCACTGCCACGCGCGAACGCGCCACGCTGCACCTTTCGATACGCCACATCGCTGAGTTCGCCATGAACATCCTGCCCTCTCCCATCAACGCCAAGCGCCCGCTGATCCTTAACGTGGACGATAGCGACGGGCCTCGCTACGTCAAGGGCCGCATCCTGCAGCGCGCGGGCTTCTCCGTGCTGGAGGCCGCGAGCGGACAGGCCGCGCTGTCCCTGGTCCGCCAGCATGCCCCGGACCTGGTGCTGCTGGATGTGAAGCTGCCCGACATCAATGGGCTGGAAGTGTGCAGGCTGATCAAGAGCGATCCCGAGACCGCCAGCACGCTGGTGCTGCAGACTTCGGCCGCGCTGACCGAATCGCGCCACCGGGTGCAGGCGCTGGATGGCGGCGCCGACAGCTACCTGGTCGAGCCGGTGGAGGCAGAAGAACTGGTATCGAGCATCAATGCCCTGCTGCGCATGCGCAAGGCTGAGGAAGCCTCCCGCCAGTCATCGCAAGCCCTGCGCGAAAACGAGGAATTGTTCCGCCAGCTGGCCGAGAATCTCTCCGATCCGCTGTGGATCCTGGACCCCGCCGAGAACCAGTTCCTGTTCATGAGCCCGTCGTTCGCCCAGCTCTGGGCGCGCCCGGTGGAAGACCTCAAGCACAACCCGCGCTTTTGGCTCGCCAGCGTGCACGCCGAGGACCGCGAGCGCATGGAAGCCGCCTTCGATGCGATGCTGCGCGACGGCCATATGGATGCGGAATTCCGGCTCGAGCGAGGCGATGGCGAGGTACGTGAGGTCCGCGCGCGCGCATCCCCGGTCTCCAATACGGCTGGTGTCTTCTATCGCGTGGCCGGCATCTGCCAGGACATTACCCCGCAAAAGCGTGCCGAGCGCATGCTTCTGGAAGAGGACCACCGCAAGGACGATTTCCTCGCCATGCTGGCCCACGAGCTGCGCAACCCGCTCGCACCGATGCGCAGCGCCGCCGACTTGCTGATGCGCTGCGCGCCAAGCCGCGAGGACACCTTCAAGGCGCGCGACATCATTGCCCGCCAGCTGCATCACCTGACCCGCCTGGTGGACGACCTGCTCGATGTCGCACGCTTCACCCAGGGCCGGATCGTGCTGCGCGACGACCTGGTCGAGCTGCGCACCGCGTTGAATACCGCCGTGGAAGCCGTGCGCCCGTTGATCGATTCCCGTGGCCACACGCTGCGGCTGAGCGTGCCGGAGGGGCCGATGCCCGTACGCGGCGACCTGGTGCGGCTGACCCAGATCTTCAGCAACCTGCTGCACAACGCGGCGCGCTATACCCAGCCGGACGGCCAGCTTGCGCTGGAAGTCACCAGCGATGGCACGCTGCTCACGGTCCGCGTCCAGGACAACGGCCCCGGCCTGTCACCACAGGCGCTGCAGGCCATCTTCGACCCGGCCACCGCGCATCACGGCGACAAGCCCGCTGGCACCACCAGTGCGCAAGGCATGGGCATCGGCCTCTCGCTGGTGCAAAAGCTGGTCAAGCTGCACGGCGGCAACGTCTACGCGCAGAGCGCGGGCGCCGGCCTGGGCTGCACCTTTGTGGTGGAACTGCCCGCGCAGCCGTGGCAGAGCTGGCAGCCCGAGGTGGGCAAGCTACGGTCCCGGCCCGGCACGCCGCGCACGGTGATGGTGGTGGACGACAACATCGATGCGCTGGAGGCGATGGCGCTGACGCTGGAGGCCATGGGACACACGGTGGTGACCGCCATCGACGGGCCGGCCGCCATCGTGCGGGCAGTCAAGGCGCAGCCCGATGTGATCTTGCTGGATCTTGGGATGCCGGCGATGGATGGTTTCGAGATTGCGCAGCGGCTTCGGGCCATACCGGAGTTGCAGCATGTGCGGCTGGTGGCCTTGACTGGTTATAGCCAGCCGGCTGACCGGCAGCGCACGACGGAAGCCGGATTCGACCAGCATCTGGTGAAGCCGGTGGATCTGGAGGCGTTGTTGCGGATTCTGGATGACCTTGGGGAGCCGGTTGCCCCCCGACCTTGACTTTTCGGAGATGGAACATGCAGCTGCACTTTCATATCACACCCGAGCCTGATCAGACCCCGACACCGCCGGAAGTTCCGCCGCCGGAAGTGCCTGATCCCGATCCGCCCGCTCCCGTGAGCGATCCGCCGCCCGGGGACAGGCCGCCGCCGCCACAGCGGGCGTGAGGCTTCAACGCCAACAAGAGACCGGGCTGGCCGCGCATCCGGCCCGCCCGGTATCCCGCAATCGTTGCACGCAGGAAATCCTGCTCACCCCGCCCGCACACCCCACCCGCTCACCTCACCCCGTTATTCACACGCGCTCACCGGCCGACCCACGGGTCATAGTGATCGGACTCCCAATACGCCGAAGTGCCGTAATACTGGTGGATGCTGGTCGCCCATTGCGGATCGGCCATGGTCGGCCAGTGATCCTTGTCGAATCCGGGCGCGCCCTTGAGCTTTTCCTTGTCGATGCCAAGCACAAAACACTTGCGCCGCGTATCTAGCGTCAGCGCCGACCAGGGAACCGCGAACAACTTCTCCCCGATGCCGAGGAAGCCACCAAACGACAGTACGGCATAGGCGACCCGCCCGCCCCGCACGTCGATCATGATGTGGTCGATGGTCCCGAGATCCTCGCCGCCCGGGCCGATCACCTTGTTGCCTTCCAGCGTATCGGCGGCCATCACGAATGGCCCCGGGCCGGAGCGGTCCGCATCGAGCTCGCCGACGATGGCGGCGCCGGGCACAGGCGGGTTGGCTGGGTTGGCTGGGTTGGTTTGTAGTGGGTTCATGTGTCTGTACCTCCAGGTTCGAATTCAGGCTGTGAAGGGTGAGAAGCCGGGCCGGCTGCGATTCAATGCGAATCCGTCTTGCCCTTGCGATGCGCGGCGGGCTTTGCCCCGGCGGGCTGGTGCTCGCTGCCGCGCTTGAGACTCCAGTCCGTGTCGTCGCGCGGCGTGCTGGTTTTCCTCTCGGCGTGCATGGCGGCGCTCGGCGAGATCGGGTCGCTGGCCGGGAACGTCATGTCGAGCGCATCGTCCACCGCGTCCTGATAGGTGGCGGGGGCTTTTTGCTGTGTGTCCCTCGCGGTCCTGGCGGCCTTCGGCGGCGTGGACTTGCCGATGGCGTGCGACTTGGCCTTTTCCTTATGCATGTTCGGCTCCTTGAGCAGGGTTCGGGACATCCTGTTCATGCAAAGGGCGGGCCAATATGCACTGATGGCCTGCAGGAGGCAGCCGTGCCAATCCACGCAGGCTGAAGACGGCCTTTCGCGGGCGAAAAAAATAGCGCCCGCAAACGCGGGCGCCATGCATATTATGCTGAGATCGGTAAAAGCTACGGGTTCAAGGGGATCCGTGCGCGATGGCATGCAGCGGAAAACTCACGGAAATGCACACCCATCCGCTATCGGTCGAACACCCCTGCCCTTCGGCCTCGATGTGCGCCCCATGCGTCTCCACCAGCCGCCTGGCGAGCAGCAGCGCGGTGCCCTGGCGTGGCGCCGATACACAGCCCTGGACCTTGCGCCGGCGGAAGAAATCGGAAAGGACGGCAATGCGCTCGTCCTTGCGTGCGTCGGTGGGCGCCCGGCTCTCGGTAATGCGCAGCCGGATCCGCCCCACCTCCGGCTTGAGGTGCGCCTCCACGGTATCAGCGCTGCGCGCATGGCGGATGCAATGCACCAGCAGGTGACGCAGCAGCGGATCCAGGCGGCGGGGGTCGGCGTCGATCTGCAGGGCGGCGGCAGGCTGCCCCTCAGGGGTATCCACAAGCGCCGCAGCCAGGGTTACGCCGCGCGCATCGGCCACCGGGCGTACCTCGTCCGTCGCCTTCTGCAATGCGGCCAGCAGGTCCACGCGCTCCCACTGCGGCGGGCTCTCGTCGGCCAGCAGCGCCACCGCCTCCTCCATGTGTTCGATCAACGCCAGCTGCTGCTGCATGCCGGTGCGCATGCCGGAAAGCGCCCGCTGCGCGGAGGTCGGGGGCGTGTCGAGCGAGCGGTCCAGCACGTAGGCCCAGCTCTGCACTCCGTTAAGCGCGGAGCGCAGGTCATGCGCCACCTGGCCGATCAACGCGGCGACTTCGGCGGTGCTCTGGATCGGCCAGGTGGATTCACCGGCCACGGGATGACCCGGTGCGTCGGGGCCGTCAGAAGGATTATGTTGCTGCGACATCGATACCTTGTGGGGACTGCATGCTCACCCGGTTGTCATGCAAAAAGCATACCGCGCACGCAATTGGATTGCATCCGCGCGGCCCGAAACCGCAATCCAGGCACGCATCCGCAAAATCTTGTCTAGGATCAGAGACGTGGCTGCGCTGCGCCCTCGTCTTGCCACTCCCCGGGCTGCCACGCTTCTTGCATGCCATCCCGCGCGGGCGCCACCGCACGCGTCCCTGACCGATGCCACCAGGAGGATCCCGATGACGGCAGATACCGAGCCGACAGTCCCGCCCGCCCCGTCCGCCGCGCACCCCGGCCATGACACCCGTACCGCCATGTCCAGCGCCACCATCCGGCGCGCCTTCCTCGACCATGTGTTCTATACGCAGGGCAAGCTGCCGGGCCTGGCCAGCGGCAACGATCTCTACCAGGCCCTTGCCCACACCGTGCGCGACCGGCTGGTGCAGCGCTGGATCAGCACCGCCGAGGCCTACCTTGGCCAGCCATCGCGCACTGTCGCCTACCTTTCCGCGGAATTCCTGATGGGCCCGCACCTGGGCAACAACCTGGTCAACCTGGGCATCTGCGACGAAGTGCGGGAGGCCATGGCGGAGCTCGGCCTCGACCTGAATGAAATCCTCGCGCAGGAGGAGGAACCTGGCCTGGGCAATGGTGGCCTGGGCCGGCTGGCGGCCTGCTTCATCGATTCGCTTGCCACGCTGGAGACGCCGGCGCTGGGCTATGGCATCCGCTACGAATACGGCATATTCCACCAGTCCATCATCGATGGCATGCAGGTGGAAAGCACCGACACCTGGCTGCGCAACGGCAACCCGTGGGAGATCCAGCGCTCGGAGTGGGCGGTGCAGGTCAAGCTTGGCGGGCATACCGAGCGCTACACCGATGACCGCGGGCATTACCGCGTATGTTGGGTGCCGGACAAGACCGTGGTGGGCGTGCCCTTCGACTCGCCAATCCTCGGCTACCGCGTCAATACCGTAAACACGCTGCGCCTGTGGCGCGCGGAGGCCACCGAAGCCTTCGACTTCAATGTGTTCAACCGGGGCGACCACCTCGGTGCGGTCAGTAAGAAAGTGACCTCCGAAAACCTGACCAAGGTGCTTTACCCGAACGACGAAACGCAGCAGGGCAAGGAGCTGCGGCTGGAGCAGCAATACTTCTTCGTCTCGTGCTCGCTGCAGGACATGCTGCGCCTGCTGGACGCGCACGGCATCCCGCTGACGCGCTTCCATGAAAAATTCGCGGTGCAACTCAACGACACGCATCCCTCGATCGGCATCGCCGAGCTGATGCGCCTGCTGGTGGACGACCACGACCTGCCCTGGGACCAGGCTTGGGACATCACCCGGCGCGCCTTTGCCTATACCAACCATACGTTGTTGCCCGAGGCGCTGGAGCGCTGGCCGGTGCCGCTGTTCGAGCGCATCCTGCCGCGCCACCTGGAGATCATCTACGAGATCAACGCGCGCTTCCTGGACGAAGTGCGCATCCGGTTCTACGGCGACGCGTCGCGCCTGGCGCGGCTGTCGCTGATCGATGAAAGCGGCCCCCGCTATGTGCGCATGGCGCATCTGGCCTGCGTGGGCAGCCACGCCATCAACGGCGTGGCCGACCTGCATTCGCGCCTGATGCAGCAAGACGTGCTGAAGGATTTTTACGAGCTTTGGCCGGAAAAATTCACCAGCGTCACCAATGGCGTCACGCCGCGGCGCTGGGTGGCGCTGGCCAACCCGCGGCTCACCAGGCTGGCCTGCGACGCCATCGGAGACGGGTGGATACGCGACCTGTCCGGCCTGCGCGCCCTTGAGCCCTACGCCGACGATCCCGCCTTCCGCCACCAGTGGCATGCGGCCAAGCGCGCCAACAAGACCGACCTGGCCCGCGTGATCAAGGACTCCACCGGCGTGGTGGTGGACCCTGATTCGATGTTCGATGTCATGGTCAAGCGCATCCATGAGTACAAACGGCAGCATCTTGCCGTGCTGCATATCGTGGCGCTGTACCACCGCATCAAGTCCGATCCGCACGCGGACATCGTGCCGCGCACCTTCCTGTTTGCCGGCAAGGCCGCGCCTGGCTACCACTATGCCAAGCTGATGATCCGCTTCATCACCGCGGTGGGCGAGGTGGTCAACCGGGACCCGCAGGTGCGCGACCGGCTCAAGGTGGTCTTCCTGCCGAACTTCAACGTGACCTACGGGCAGCGCATCTACCCAGCGGCCGACCTCTCCGAGCAGATTTCGCTGGCCGGCAAGGAGGCGTCGGGCACTGGCAACATGAAGTTCGCGATGAACGGGGCCATCACCATCGGCACCATGGACGGCGCCAACATCGAGCTGCGCGACCATATCGGCGCCGACAACTTCTTCCCCTTCGGCCTGACCGCCACCGAGGTCTACGCGCTCAAGGCGGCAGGCTACCGGCCGAGCATGTTCTTCGATGGCAATGCGGAGCTGCGCGCGGTGATCGGGCTGGCCCGCCAGGGGTTTTTTTCCAAGGGCGACGCGGCCGTGTTCCAGCCGCTGTTCGACGGCTTGCTCCAGCATGACCCCTACCTGCTGCTGGCGGATTTTGCCTCCTACCTGCATTGCCAGCAGGATGTCAGCGCCGCGTTTGCCGACCAGGAGCGCTGGCAGCGCATGTCGGTGCTGTCGTCGGCACGCTCCGGGCACTTCTCGTCCGATCGCGCCATCCAGGAGTACTGCTCCCGGATCTGGCACGTCGGGCCGGTACCGGTACCCCTGCTGCACCAGGCCAGCGACGCCCATGCCGCGCACCGGCACCGGCGCCGGCTCGTCAACGCATGAGCGCAGGCCGGGCAGCGCGCGGTACATGCTAGTTCGGCGCCGTGGTGCTGCCCGGCGGCGTGCTCGTGCCGTTGGCGCGCAGCGATTCGGGCAACTCGCCCCTCGAGGCATATTCTTCCAGGCGGTTATACAAGGTCTTGAGGCTGATGCCGAGTATCTCGGCGGCGTGTTTCTTCACGCCGGAGCACTGCGCCAGCGTGGCGAAGATCAACTGGCGGTCGGCCTCGGCCAGCGACATCCCCACTGGCACCGAGACCACGGCGGTGGCGGCCGGATTGGTCGCCGCGACCTGCAGCGGCACGCGGGCATCGGCAATGAGATCCTGGTCGGCCATGATGTAGGCGCGTTGCACGAAGTTGCGCAGCTCGCGCACATTGCCTGGCCATGCATGCAGTAGCAGGCTGTCCAGCAACTCCGGGGCAAAGCGGCGTTGCGTGCCATGCTCGCCATTCATCTGCTCCAGCAGCGTGTTGGCGATCTGCACCACGTCATCGCCGCGCGCGCGCAGCGGCGGCAGCTCGATCGGGAACACATTGAGCCGGTGATAGAGGTCCGCGCGAAGCTTGCCCTCGGCTACCGCTTCCTCCGGGTTGCGGTTGGTGGCGGCCACCACGCGCACATCGGCATGCAGCTCGCGGTTGGTGCCAACGCGCATGAAGGCGCCGGACTCCAGCACGCGCAGCAGCTTGACCTGCAGCTCGATCGGCATCTCGGTGATTTCATCGAGGAAGAGCGTGCCGCCGTCGGCCCGCTCGAAGTAGCCCTTGTGCTGGCGCTCCGCGCCGGTAAAGCTGCCGCGCTCGTGGCCGAACATCTCGGATTCGATCAGCGTGGGGGAAATCGCGCCGCAGTTCACGGCCAGGAAGGGCTGGCGCCGGCGCGCGGAGAGCTCGTGCAGCGTCTGCGCGGCCAGCTCCTTGCCGGTGCCGCTCTCGCCCACCAGCAGCACCGTGGCTTCGGTGGGGGCCACCTTGCCGAGCTGGTCGTAGACCACCTGCATCGCTTCGGAGCTGCCAAGCAGGCGGCCAAAGCGGCCGTAGCGGCGCAGTTCGCCGCGCAGGCAATGGATTTCCGCCTTGAGGTCGCCGGTGGTGGCAATGCGCTTGAGGATGGTGCGCAGGCGCGTGACGTTGATCGGCTTGACCAGGTAGTCGGTGGCGCCCCGGCGCAGGGCATCCACGGCGGATTCCACACTGGCGTAGCCGGTCATGAGTATCACTTCGACGCCGGCAGTGCCAACCTCGTTGAACAAGTCCATGCCGCTGCCATCGGGCAGCTTCAGGTCGGCCAGCACGGCATCGGGCATCTGCCAGCCGATCTGCAGGCAGGCTTCGCGCAGGTCGCCTGCGGTGGCGGACGTAAAGCCCTCAGCCGCCGCGATCTCGGACAGGGCGGCACAAGCATTTTCATCGTCATCGACGATCAGGATGTGGGGCATCGTTCTCCGTATCGGCACCGTATAACCCGGCTGCCACGGCAAACACGTCCTGACCCTATGTCAGAACATACGGCAGTGGTGCGACTTGGCGCCAGGGTTAATCCGGGGATACCACCAATTTTATGCGGGCGCCAGCCGCAGCGGTACCGGTGTCTGTCTGACAACGCCACGCGCCGGCAGGCATTGGCGCAGCAACCGTTCAAAACAGTGGCCTCAAGCCAAAGCACGCGCTAGGATTAGCGCAACTGCCGCCAGATTGCCCCGCCGCCGGCGCACTTCCTGCCGACCCCGCCATTGGCAATCGCGTCCCCATGCCTCTCTCGATGACAAGCTTCAACCCGCCTGCCTCTTCCGCCTCCCGTCCCGCCACGCCGCCAAGCGGCGCGCCGCGGCGCGCGGCCGTCCAGGGTGCCTCGGCCTTGCTGTGGCAAAGCGCTTCGCCCGTCATGCAGCAGTTGCTCGCCCAGATCGACCGGGTGGCCGCCACGGAAGTCACGATGCTCGCGGTGGGCGAAAGCGGCACCGGCAAGGAACTGGTAGCCCGCGCCGTGCATGACCGCGGCGCGCGCCGGGCCGGGCCGTTCGTCGCGGTCAATTGCGGTGCCATTCCCGCCACGCTGATCGAGTCGGAGTTGTTCGGCCACGAGAAAGGCGGTTTCACGGGCGCCGTGCAGCAGAAAGCCGGGTATTTCGAGCAAGCCCGGGGCGGCACGCTGTTTCTCGATGAAGTCACGGAAATGGCGCCGGACATGCAGATCAAGCTGCTGCGGGTGCTGGAGACGCGCACCTTCCACCGCGTGGGCGGCGACACGCAGATCGTGTGCGACGTGCGGATCCTCGCCGCCACCAACCGCGACCCCGTCGAAGCGGTGCGCACCGGCCAGTTGCGGGAGGACCTGCTTTACCGCCTTGCGGTCTTCCCGTTGCACATTCCACCGCTGCGCGAGCGTGGCGAGGACATCGCGCAACTGGCCAAGCACTTCCTGGCGGAATTCAACGCCATGGAAGGCGCCGACAAGGTGTTTTCCGGCACGGCGCTGGAACGGCTGCGGCACTATGGCTGGCCCGGCAATGTGCGTGAACTGAGGAACACCATCTATCGCGCCTTTATCCTGGCCGACCGCGTCATCGACATCGCCAACCCCAATATCGCCACCCAGCCGCCACGGCCGGCCACGCTGGACGGTTTCGTCAACGTGCGCATCGGCACGTCGCTGGCCGACGCGCAGCGCGAGATCATCCTGGCCACGCTGGCGCGCTTCGACGGCGACAAGCGGCAGGCAGCGCACTCGCTGGGCATCAGCCTGAAGACGCTCTACAACCGGCTGGACACCTATCGCGCCAGTTGAGCCGCGGCGTGGTGCAACCCACCAAACGGCTGGCTGCCCCGCTTTGTAGCATTGCACCCCGATTGGGTGCCGTTTCTTCCTTCCGAGCCGCCTTTCCCGTCCTTCCGGGCATTGTCGCCTGATCCCGCGTCCCTTTCTGCTCCATCTCGGTGCGTTCACGCAAGCGGGCTTTTCCGGCTGTCTCTCCGAGCGCACTCGCCGGTCTTGCACGCCGTGTGCCGGCGCTGAGGGCCTCGCCTTTTTCCCCGAACTGCCACCGACGCGCAGTAGTATTTACACACATTGCGCATCTCCGATCCGTCAAGTCACGCCCGACGCACCTGCCGCCTTCCCCCCGCCCGCCCTTGGCGTCGCTGGGGCTCCGGGTTTCCCAGGTTTGCCGGCTCCTGGCCTGGCACGCGCTTCGCGTAACAGGAGGGGCGCGAAGGCCTGCCGCGATGCAGCAAACGGTAAGAGCCCGCACGATCGAGCGTCATGGCATCGCTTCCCATCCCCCGATGTCCGCCAAGCGATATCGAAGGAGTTCCACCTTGAACCCGAGCATGCTATTTGTTGCCGCCGAGGCGATCCCCCTGGCAAAAACCGGCGGACTGGGCGACGTGGTCAGTGGACTGGCGCGCGCGCTGCAAGCGCGCGGCTGCGACATCACCATCCTGATGCCCGGCTACCCCGAAGCCATCGCCCGCACGCAGGATGTGCGCAGCATCGGCGGGCTGCCGCTGGCGCTGCCCGCCGGCCACGGCGCCGCGCGGCTGCTGAGCGCACGCCTGCCCGGCACCAGCGTCAAGGTGGTATTGCTTGATTGCGCCGCGCTGTATGACCGCGCCGGCTCGCCGTACGTGGACGGCGCGGGCCGCGACTTCGTCGATAACCCGCTGCGTTTCGCCGCGCTCAGCCACGCGGCCACGGCCATCGCCGCCGGACGCACCGCGCTGCCGATCCCGGACGTGGTCCACGCGCACGACTGGCACGCCGCACTCACGCCGCTGCTGATGCAGCGCGCTGGCGACGGGCTGCCCGCAGCCACTCCGGCCTGACGGCAACAGGTGGGAATGAAACGTGCGAATCTGCCAGATCGACCTATCCTCCTCCCGGCCTGACGGTGCACATGATGGTGCGCATGAAGGTGCGCATGATGGTGCGCCTGACGCCGACGCACTGGCCCGAGCCGCGAAGCTGGGCTTCGACCATGTGCTGCTGGCTGGCTGGCCGGTGCTCCATGCGCAGGGTCCCGCGCTGGCGCAGGTGGTGGCGGCCTGCGCCGCCCACGGCTTGTCCTGCCTGCTGGAACTCGCACTGGACCGCTACCCGCAAGGCAGCGCCGGCCTGGACCCGGGCTGGCGCGAGCCCGCGGGCCTCGCCGCCGACCCGCGCGACACCGACAACCACCTGCCCGGCGTGCGCCTGCGCTGGCACGATCCGCATACCGCATCGGCGCTGGTGCCGTGGTGGGGAGACCGGCTGCGCACCCCTGTCGCCGCCGGCATCGCCGGCTTTGTCTGCCGCGCGCCGGCCCGCGTGGCCGGACGCCACTGGGCGGCATTGATTGCCGGCGCCCGCCGTGCCGCGCCCGGGCGCAGCGTGGCCTTCCTGGCGTGGACCCCGGGCCTGGGCCCCACGCAGCTCGATGACCTGCGCGAAGGCGGGTTCGACGGCGCCTTCTGCTCGCTGCCGTGGTGGGACTACCGCAGCGCCTGGCTCACCGAGGAGATCGCGCGCCTGCGCCCCTTTGGCAAGGTGCTGGCTGCGCCGGCGCTGGACGGCGCCGGCACCGACGTGCTGGCCGCGCGCCGCGCGCTATGGGCCGCGGCC
>NZ_JBIUHC010000044.1:0-65417 GCF_044627735.1 Cupriavidus sp. CuC1
TGCGGGGACGGGGCGCGTTCATACCATCTTTTCTTTACGAGTAAAGAAAAGTGACATCTCACACGTTCTAAAACGGCAACACCGTACAGCCGCGCCAGCAGCTAGAAGCATCAAAACTCAGCCCACAAGAGACACCCCGCGTCAGCGGGCCACTAAACTAAACCAAATCAAACCAAAAATGCAACCGCATTCCATAACACTGCTTCCGCCGATTCAATCCTCACCAAGCTCGGCAGACTTTTGTGAGCGAATCACCGCAACGGGACTCTAGCGCGCCGTTGTCGATCCACGCAACGCCGCCAGGCAGAACTGCACGACGATGTCGGCCAGCTGCTCGGCCGTGGGCTGCTGCGTGGAAGCGATCGGCACGCGGCGGCGGTCGATGGTCAGCGTGGCCAGGCCGTGGGTGGCGGCCCACACGGAGAACGCCAGCTGCTCCTCGCTGAGCGCGCCGACGCTTGGGCCTTGCAGTACGGGCCCGATGGCGCTGCGCAGCACCTGGAACGATGCAGCGCCTGCCTCCATCAGCTCGGGATACGCTTCCCGGTCCGCGATCTCGGGCCCGAACATCAGGTGGAACCGCGCCGGATGGGCCTGCGCGAACTCCACATAGCCGAGCATGACTGCCCGCAGCCGGCCAGCGGCGTCGGCGGGATCGGTCTTTTCCACGCGCTGGCGGCGATACGCCACCAGGTCGCGAAACGCCTGGGCCGCGATGGCGGCCAGCAGCCCGTTCCTGTCCTTGAAGTGATGCGCCGGCGCGCCCGCCGAGACGCCAGCCAGCTTGGCGGCCGTGCGCATGCTCATGCCCGCGATCCCCTCGGTATCGAGCAGGTGGGTACCCCATGCGATCAGCGAAGCGCGCAGGTCGCCGTGGTGCCATTGCCCTTCCGGCTTGGTGGTTCCGCCTTGGGACTGGCCACGCTTTACCGGGGCGTCGCTGCGTGTTGTTGCTGGCTTTTTCATGGGGGCGAAGTTTATCAAATGCGCGTGCCACGGCAGGAATGCCCTCGGTTTTCTCAATAATTAGATAATTGTGTCGTCAGGTCCGCTACGGACGGCCGACAGGCACCTTCCGGCCTCGATCGGGGGTTACCCTAGCCCCTCAAAAATCCCTTGCAAACGCGATTTCCTGCGTGTAGTCTAAAAAAAAAGACAATATCCGTATGGCAAGGCGATTCGCAGATTATTACTTGCAGCCTGACCCATCCGGCTATTTTTTGCCCGTACAGTCTATAAATTGAGACAACAGCCAGGTTGTCGATGCCGTCCCCTAAGCCGGGCCAGCTGACAGCACCGGTAATCCGCATAGCAAGTGAATCAAAAGGCGCTACCCGTCGACAACCAAGCCCGCCCGACCAGCGCACATGCTCAACAAAGGCACAGAGGAAGGAACGCCCCATGGAAGCCAACGCCCGCGTATCGGTCCCCACATCCGACGCCCCACCCCTACAACCCGACCGGACCTCGCCCTACGCCTGGAAGGCGCTGGCCGGCTCAGCCATCGGTTACGCGATGGACGGGTTCGACCTGCTCATCCTCGGTTTCATGCTGCCGGCCATCAGCGTGGCCCTCGCCCTGAGCACCGGGCAGTCCGGCGCGCTGGTGACGTGGACGCTGATCGGGGCAGTTGCCGGCGGCATCGTCTTCGGCGCGCTGAGCGACCGTTACGGGCGGGTGCGGGTGCTCACCTGGACCATCGTGCTGTTTGCGGTCTTCACCGGTCTGTGCGCGTTCGCGCAGGGGTTCTGGGATTTGCTGGCCTACCGCACCATCGCCGGCATCGGCCTGGGCGGCGAGTTCGGCATCGGCATGGCGCTGGCCGCGGAGGCCTGGCCCGCCAGCAAGCGCGCGCGGGTGTCTTCGTACGTGGCGCTCGGCTGGCAAAGCGGCGTGCTGCTGGCGTCTTTGCTGACGCCGCTGCTGCTGCCGCATATCGGCTGGCGCGGCATGTTCCTGCTGGGCGTGGTGCCGGCGCTGGTGGCCTGGTTCGTGCGCAACAAGCTGCATGAGCCGGAAGTGTTCGTGCGCCATGCCGAAACCCAGGACAAGAAGAAAGCGAATGCGTTCAAGCTGCTGGTTGCCGATGGCCGCACCACGCGGACCAGCCTCGGCATCGTGATCCTGTGCTCGGTCCAGAACTTTGGCTACTACGGCATCATGATCTGGCTGCCCACCTATCTGTCCAAAGCCCTGGGTTTCTCGCTGACCAAGTCCGCCATGTGGACCTCGGTCACCATCGTCGGGATGATGATCGGCGTCTACCTGTTCGGCCAGCTGGCCGACCGCATCGGCCGCAAGCCCAGCTTCCTGATCTTCCAGGCCGGCGCGGTGGCGATGGTGATTGCGTATTCGCGGATGTCGGACCCCGTCACCATGCTCTGGGCCGGCGCGGTCATGGGCATGTTCGTCAACGGCATGATCGGCGGCTACGGCGCGCTGATCTCGGAAGCCTATCCCACGGCGGCGCGCGCTACCGCGCAGAACGTCCTGTTCAATATCGGGCGTGGCGTGGGCGGCTTCGGGCCCATCGTGGTCGGCGCGCTGGCCGCCAGCTACTCCTTCCAGGTGGCCATTGCCCTGCTGGCCAGCATCTACGTGCTGGACATGATCGCCACGATCTTCCTCATCCCCGAGCTCAAGGGCGTCGAGCTGGAATAAGCGCCCCGCATTGCATCGCCCCGCCTCGCCTCGCACTTATCAGGAGTCATCATGTCTGCAACCTTGTGCGGCCCGGACAGCGCCGCCACGGTGGCGTCCCATCGCTGCCGCGTAGTCGAACATTCGTGGGTCAACCGGCGCTACAGGCACATCCGCCTGGAAGCGGATGCGCCGATTGCCCGCATCACGAAGCCCGGGCAGTTCTACCAGCTCCGCTGCCCCGCCACCGAAACGGAACAGCCTTTCCTGCTGCGCCCCATGAGCGTCTATGGCGCGGGGCCGGAAGATGGCCGCATCGAGTTCCTCTACAACGTGACCGGCGTCGGCACGCGGGCCATGGCCAGCCTGCCTGTCGATGGCCACATGGAGATCGTGGGCCCACTGGGCAACACCTTTACCTTCAGGCCGGATTTCAAGCGGATCCTGGTGGTGGCGCGCGGCGTGGGCCTGGCCACCATGGCACCGCTGATCCAGCAGGCGGCCGATGCCGGCGTGGCCATCACCGCGGTGATGTCGGCCCGCACCCGCGAGGACCTGATGGAGCAGGAGTTCCTGCGCGGGGCCAACGCGCAAGTGCATAGCGTGTTCGATGCCGATGGCTCCTCGTCCGTGGACGCCGTGGAAGTGCTGATGCGCAACCTGATCGGGCAGCAGCGGCCGGATGCGGTCTACACCTGTGGCTCGCACCGCCTGCTGATGCTGCTGCAGCGCGTGCTGGCCGATTATCCCGAGGTGGTGGGCGAAGTCGCCATGGAGCAGCGCATGGCCTGCGGCATGGGCGTGTGCCTGTCTTGCGTGCGGCTGTTCGATTGCGACGGCGACAAGCATTTCCTGCGGGTCTGCCGGGAAGGCCCCGTGTTTTCCATTCGCGAAGTGGTCGGGGAGGTGGAGTTTGGCTGATCTATCCGTTCGGGTTGGCGACTTGACGCTGCGCAACCCAGTCATGCCCGCCTCCGGCTGCTTCGCCATCGAGTATCGCGAAGCGCTGGACCTCAACCGGCTTGGCGCGCTGGTGATCAAGAGCGTCTCCCCCAGGTCCCGGGCCGGCAATCCCACACCGCGGGTAGCCGAGACCTATAGCAGCATGCTCAATTCCATCGGCATCCCGAGCAAGGGGCTCGACTACTACCGCGAATGCGTGCTGCCGCCCTACACCCGCTACGACACGCCCGTGGTGGTGTCGATCTCCGCCGATACCGCGCAGGAGTTCGCCCTGGCGTGCGAGCAGATGTCCCTGCCCGAGGTAGCCGCGATCGAGGCCAATATTTCCTGTCCCAACCTGGAAGCCGACGGCATGGCCTTTGCCATGCTGCCCGAGACCACCTACAAGGCGGTCAGCGCCATCCGCCGGCGTACGCGCCACCCCTTCTGGGTCAAGCTCACGCCCAACGCCAGCAACATTGCCGCCGTGGCGCGCGCGGCGGAAGACGCGGGCGCCGACGCCATCGTCATGGGCAACACCGTGCTGGGCATGGCCATCGATGTGCGCACCCGCAAGCCCAAGCTGGGCAATGTCATGGGCGGCCTGTCCGGCCCGGTCATCAAGCCGATTGCCCTGCGGCTGGTGCACCAGTGCTATCGCGCCGTGCGCATTCCCATCATCGGCTGCGGCGGGATTCAGAACGCCGAGGATGCCGTCGAGTTCATGCTCGCCGGCGCCGCCGCGGTCCAGGTTGGCACGGCGTCCTTCCGCGATCCCGGCGTCATGCAGAAGATCATCGACGGACTGCAGGACTATTGCCAGGAGACCGGCACCGAAGCACTGCGCGAGCTGGTGGGCCAGGTCCGGCTCGACCCGCACTTAAGCGACCGCTGGCTGCGCTTTGCGCAGCAATCCGGCTGAGCGCCACACGCAAAAAGCCGCTCGCGCCGGCGCCTGCCGCCGGCGCGTCACTGCAACGATCAACAAACGTGTCATGGAAATTCTGGAACTCAAGCCGGTCGCCGAGCAGCTCTTCAAGGACATACGCGAACTGTCGTCAGATGGCGTTGGCGTGACCCGCGACAGTTACGGCGCCGGCGAGACGGCCGCGGCCGGCTACCTGCGGGACTTCGCGCTGCGCAACGGCCTTGAAGCGCAGGCCGACCGCGCCGCCAACCTCGTCTTCCGCCTGCCGCAAGCCGACGCTGGCGCGCCGGCCACGTGGGTGGGCTCCCACCTGGACTCCGTCCCGCAAGGCGGCAACTTCGACGGCCTGGCGGGGATCGTCGCCGGCCTGCTGTGCCAGCTCCGGCAACAGTGCAGCGGCCAGCGCTCGCGCGTGCCGCTGCAGGTGGTCGGCTTCCGGGGCGAGGAAAGCGCCTGGTTCGGCAAGGCGTACATGGGCTCAAGCGCCCTGCTGGGCAAGCTCTCGGCTGACGACCTGGCACTGCCGCATCGGCATTCCGGCGAATCGCTGGCGGCCTGTATGGCGGCAGCCGGCGCCGATGTCGAGGCGATCCGCACGCAGGCGCTGCTGCTCGACAAGGCGCAGGTGCACGCCTACCTGGAGTTGCATATCGAGCAAGGCCCGGTGATTGTCGCGCGCGGCTTGCCTGTCGCGGTGGTGCCCGGCATCCGCGGCAATGTGCGCCATAACCGGATCCGCTGCATCGGCGAGGCCGGCCACTCCGGCGCGGTGCCAAGGTGGCTGCGCAAGGACGCCATGTTTGCCGTGGCCGACCTGATCACGCGACTGGATGAGCACTGGCGCGTGCTGCTGGAGCGCGGCATCGATCTGGTCGTCACCACCGGCGTGGTCAGCACCAGCCGGGAGGAACACTCGATCTCGCGCATCCCCGGCATGGTGAACTTTAGCTTCGAGGCGCGCAGCAAGAGCGTGGAGACGCTGGAAGGCTTCTATCAGCTGCTGCGCACGAAATGCAAGGCGATCTCCCGCGACCGCGGCGTGCGGTTCGAGTTCGACCGCCGCATCGAGTCGGCCCCGGCCACCATGGACGTCAGGCTCTGCGAGCGGCTGGCGCAGGCATGCCGGCAACGGGACCTCCCGGTTGAGCAGGTACCGAGCGGCGCCGGCCACGATGCATCGCTGTTTGCCAACGCCGGCATCCCCACCGGCATGCTGTTCGTGCGCAACGAGCACGGCTCGCACAATCCGGACGAGGCGATGGACATCGATGATTTCCTGCTTGGCGTGCAGGTGCTGGACGACACCATCGCCAGCCTCTGAGCCGCGCCGACAGGAGACACCACCATGACGCAAAGCCTCACCCTGCCCCGGCCGGACGACTGGCACCTGCACCTGCGCGACGGCGATACGCTGCGCGCCGTCCTGCCCCACACGGCGCGGCAGTTTGCACGCGCCATCGTCATGCCGAATCTCAAGCCGCCCGTCACCACCGTCGACGCGGCGCACGCCTACCGGGAGCGGATACTCGCGGCGCTGCCGCCGGGCGCGCGCTTTGTCCCGCTGATGGCCTGCTACCTCTGCGATGCAACGCCGCCCGACGAAGTGCGGCGCGGGTTCAGCGAGGGGGTGTTTACGGCCGTGAAGCTGTACCCGGCCGGCGCCACCACGCATTCCGAGTACGGCGTGACCGCGCTCGACAAAGTGGCCGGCGTGCTCGAAACCATGCAGGAAATCGGCATGCCGCTGCTGATCCACGGCGAGAGCACCGATCCGGCCGTGGACGTATTCGATCGCGAAGCCACGTTCATCGAGCAGACGCTCAAGCCCCTGCTGGCGCGTTTCCCGCGGCTCAAGGTGGTGCTGGAGCACATCACCACCGAGCAGGCGGCGGACCTTGTCAGCCGGGACTCCAGCGGCCGGCTTGCCGCCACGATCACGCCGCAGCACCTGATGTTCAACCGCAATGCCATGTTCACCGGCGGCATCCGGCCGCATTTCTACTGCCTGCCCGTGCTCAAGCGCGAGCGGCACCGGCTGGCATTGCGCCGCGCCGCCACCTCCGGGTCGCCCGCGTTTTTCCTGGGCACGGACTCCGCGCCGCACGATCGCACGGCCAAGGAAGCGGCCTGCGGCTGCGCCGGCATCTTCAGCGCGCCAAACGCGCTCGAGGCCTATCTCACGGTCTTTGACGAAGAAGGCGCGCTGGACCGGTTTGCTGCCTTCGCCAGCGAGAACGGCAGCCGCTTCTATGGCCTGCCGCTGAACGAGGGCACGGTCACGCTGCGGCGGGAACGCCACCGCGTGGCCGAATCGATCCCGCTGCCGGACGGCAAGGCAATCCACCCCTTCCTTGCGGGCGAAGAACTTGGCTGGAAGCTGGCTTGAGCCGGCGCACGGCCCCCCTCGCCGCGCTGCTGATACGCGTCGCGGCGAAGCACAAGCACAAGCACTGGAGCACTGTATGTCTCAACTACGCACTCAACTGGACCTGTCGTCGTCGGTGGGCCAGGCCCTGCTGGATGCCGGCTGCGTGAAGTTCCGCACGGACGAGCCGTTCCGGCTGCCCGCCGGCTGGGCCAGCCCGGTCTATATCGACTGCCGCCGCCTGATCTCGTTTGCGCTGCTGCGCAAGGCGCTGATCGAGCGCGGCCTGGCACTGCTGCGGCAGCGGAACCGACTCGACGGCATCGATGCCGTGGTCGGCGCCGAATCGAGCGGTATTGCGTTTGGCGCCTGGATGGCCGAAACGCTGGCGCTCCCGCTGCTCTATGTGCGCAAGGAGGCCAAAGGGCTGGGCCCGGCCGCGCAGATCGAGGGCGTCGTCAACGCCGGCGACCGCGTGCTGCTGGTGGACGACATGATGGCCGCCGCGCGCTCCAAGCGGATCTTCTGCGAGGCGCTGGCTGCGGCCGGCGCGGTGGTGACGGACATCTTCGTGGTGTTCGACTACGGCACGTTCCCCACCGAAAGCGTGCTCGCCCCCTGGCAGGCCAAGGTGCATGCCCTCGCGAACTGGCAGGACATCCTGCAAGCCGCGCGTGCCTCCGGCGGCGTGGACAGCCGCAGCCTGGACGAACTGCAGCGCTTCCTGGAAGACCCGGCCAGATGGTCGCGGGACCACGGCGGCATCGGGGCCAGCGGGACGCAACGCTAACAAAAACCACAACGACTGAGAGGGAGATCACGATGCAGCAAACAACCAAAGCCACGCTTGCGCTGGCGTTCCTGGGCGCAGCCTGCGCCAGCGGCGCCGCGCTGGCGCAATCCAGCGTCACGCTCTACGGGCAGGTCGACTCGTTTGTCGGCAGCACGCGCGCGGCGGGCGGCGACCGCGCCTACGTGGTGGGCGCCGGCGGCATGCAGACGTCGTACTGGGGCATCAAGGGCACCGAGGACCTGGGCAACGGGCTGAAGGCGATCTTCGACCTCAACGGGTTCCTGCGTGCCGACGTGGGCAAATCCGGACGCTCCGATACCGATGGCATGTTCACGCGCAACGCCTTCGTCGGCCTGCAGAGCAACGGCTACGGCACCGTCAAGCTGGGGCGCAACACCACGCCCTACTTCCTCTCCACGATCCTGTTCAACCCGCTGGTGGACTCCTACAACTTCGGGCCGTCCATCTACCACACCTACAAGACCGCAACGAGCGGCGCGGTCTACGACCCGGGCATCGTCGGCGACTCGGGCTGGAGCAACTCCGTGGTCTACTCCACGCCGACGCTCGGCGGGCTTACCGTGAACCTGATCTACGCCTTCGGCGAGCAGCCCGGCAGCAACGGCCAGAACAAATGGGGCGGCAACCTCACCTACTTCAATGGCCCCTTCGGCGCTACCGTGGCCTTCCAGCAGGCCAGGTTCAATGCCATTCCGGGTGACGTGACGTCACCCGCGGCGCTCGCCGGCTTCAACAAGCAGAACGCCGTCCAGGGCGGCATCAGCTATGACTTCAAGCTGGTCAAGCTGTTCGCCCAGGCCCAGTACATCAAGTCGGATATCAGCAGCGCCGCCGGCGACATCAAGCACAGGAACGGGCAGGTGGGTGCATCGGTGCCGGTTGGCGCGGGCAATGTGCTGGTCTCGTACGCCTACGACAAGACCAGCAACAACGTCGGGGATTTCCGCCGCAACACCGCCGCGCTGGCCTACGACTACAACCTGTCCAAGCGCACGGACGTGTACGCGGCGTACTTCTACGACAAGCTGACCGCGCAGTCGCATGCCGACACGTACGGCGTGGGCGTGCGCCATCGCTTCTGATCCCCGGCGAGGCAACGGTGCGGCGGATCGACCATAATGTCGGTCGATTCCACACAACCAGCCCCCGCTGCACAACGTGCCCGACGCCGATCGTCCCGCTTCGCCCGCTTCACCCGCTTCACCCGCTTCACCCGCTTCACCCGCCAGCAGCAGCGCTTCCAGCACATCGCCGGCCCTCCCTACTTCCGGCTGGCATCGCCGCGTGCTGGCACTGGCATTCCCGATCATCCTCGCCAACCTGACCCAGCCGATCCTTGGCGCGGTCGATACCGCCGTGGCCGGCCACCTGCCGGATCCGGCCTACCTGGGCGGTGTGGCCGCCGGCGGCCTGTTCTTCAGCTTCGTGTTCTGGGGCTTCGGCTTCCTGCGCATGGGTACCACCGGCCTCGTCGCGCAAGCGTACGGCGCCCGGGACGGTGCGACGTTGCGCGCCACGCTGGTACGCGCCCTGCTGCTGGCCACCGTCATCGGGCTCGGCGTGCTGGCCGTGCAGATGCCGCTGGTCCACGGCGCGCTGGGCCTGATCGGCGGCAGCGACACGCTCCAGCACCACGCGCGCGTCTACAGCCATGCGCGGATCTGGGCGGCGCCTTTTGCCTTGTGCAACTACGTGGTGCTGGGCTACCTGCTGGGCTGCCAGCACGTGCGGCTTGGCCTGCTCACCCAGTTGTTCATCAACGCGGTGAACATTGGCGCGGTGCTGCTCTATGTCTACGTGTTCGACTGGGGCATCGCGGGGATCGGCGCCGCTACCGCCACCGCCGATGCGTGCGGCTTCGTGCTGGGCGCCGCCCTGCTTTGGCGGCTGCGCCCCCACGGGCTGCCTCCCCTGCGCTGGGCGGTGGTTGCCGACGCGCACGAACTCAAGCGGCTGGTCGCGCTCAACCGCGATATCTTCATCCGCACGCTGTGCCTGGTGGCCAGCTTCGGCTGGTTCGCCCATGCGGGCGCCAAGCAGGGCGACGTGATCCTGGCGGCCAACGCGCTGCTGCTCAACTTCCAGACCTTTATGGCCTACGCGCTCGATGGCTTCGCGCATGCGGCCGAGGCGCTGGTGGGCGCCGCCATCGGCACCCGGGACCGGCATGCATTCCGTCGCGCGGTCCGGGTCACGATGATCTGGGCGGCGGTGGGCGCACTGTGCTTTTCCCTGGTGTATGCCAGCGCAGGCGAATGGATCATCGCCTGCCTGACCGACCAGCGGGCCGTCCACGACGCGGCCGTGCGCTACCTGCCGTGGGCCGTTGCGCTGCCGCTGGTCTCCGTGTGGGGCTTCCTGCTGGATGGCGTGTTTATCGGCGCCACCCGCACGCGCGAACTGATGCATTCGATGGCCTTGTCGTTCGCGGCGTTCATGGCGGCGGCGCTCGCGCTGGCCGGCCCGTTCGGCAACGATGGCTTATGGGCGGCGCTGCTGCTGTTCATGGCAGCGCGCGGCATCACGCTGGCGCGGGTGCTGCCGCGCATCGATGCCAGCCGTTTGGCCTGACGCCCGTCAGAACAAGGCTTTCTGCCCCGTCACCAGCGTCTCGAACGCATCGTCCAGGAAGGGCAGGATGGCGTCGGCCACCGGCTGCAGCTGGCGCGTGAGGTAGTGGTCATAGTCGATGGGCGAGCGCCGGGTTTCCAGCGGCTCCGGGCCAGCCACGGTCATCACATAGCTGATCCAGCCGCCGTTCTGGTACTGCAGCGGACGGCCTTCCTTGCGGTTGAACTCATCGGCGATGCGCGCCGCGCGCACGTGCGGCGGCACGTTGCGCTGATAGTCTTCGAGTGTCCGGCGCAGGCGTTTGCGGTAGACCAGCTGCGCGTCGAACTCGCCGTTCATGGTGAGGCGGACATAGTCCTGCACGTACTCCCGGTACGGCTGCTTCTTGAACACGCGCTGGTAGAGCTCCTGCTGGAACTGCTGGGCCAGCGGCGTCCAGTCGGTGCGCACCGTTTCCAGGCCCTTGTAGACCATCTCCTCGCTGCCATCCGCCTTGGCGACCAGCCCCGCGTAGCGCTTCTTGCTGCCCTGCTCGGCGCCGCGCACGGTGGGCATCAGGAAGCGGCGGTAGTGGGTCTCGTACTGCAGCTCCAGCGCGCTCTCCAGCTCGTACTGCTGCTGCAGATGCTGCTGCCACCACTGGTTCACGTGCTGGACGAGCGCGCGGCCGATCCTGTCGGCGTCCGCTTCGGCGTGCGGCCGCTTCAGCCAGACGAAGGTGGAGTCGGTATCGCCATAGATGACCTGGTAGCCCTGCGCCTCGATCAGCTCGCGCGTGCGGTGCATGATCTCGTGGCCGCGCATGGTGATCGACGACGCCAGGCGGGGGTCGAAAAAGCGGCAGACGCTCGACCCTAGCACCCCGTAGAACGCATTCATGATGATCTTCAGGGCCTGCGACAAGGGCTTGTTCCCCTCGCGCTTGGCGGCTTCCCGGCCTTGCCAGATCTGCTCGACGATGGCCGGCAGGCAATGCCGGGTGCGCGAGAAGCGCGCGCCGCGAAAACCCGGCACCGAGCTCTCGTCGGACGGATCCCGCAGTCCCTCCACCAGCCCGAGCGGATCGATCAGGAAGGTACGGATGATGGATGGGTACAGGCTCTTGTAGTCCAGCACCAGCACCGAATCGTACAGCCCGGGCTGCGAATCCATGACAAAGCCACCCGGGCTGGCCCCCTCCGGCACCTCGCCCAGGTTCGGCGCCACGTAGCCCTGCCGATGCATCAACGGCATGTACAGGTGCGAAAACGCAGCCACGCTGCCGCCGCTGCGGTCCGCTGGCAAGCCCGTGACGGCGGCCCGCTCCAGCAGGAAGGTCAGCAACTCGGTCTTGGCAAAGATCCGGGTGACCAGTTCGCAGTCCTTGAGGTTGTAGCGGGCCAGCGCGGGTTTATCTTCCGCGAAGCGGCGGTCGATCTCCGCCATCCGCTGATACGGGTTGTCGATGGACTTGCCCTCGCCGAGCAGGGCCTGCGCTACGCTCTCCAGGCTGAAGGACGGGAAATTCCAGGTAGCGGACCGCAGCGCCTCAATGCCGTCGATGATCAGGCGGCCGGCGGCGGAGGCAAAGAAATGGTTCTCCTTGAAGCCGTGCTCGCGCCACTCCAGCACATTGCCGCCCCGGCCGAACAGCAGCGGGACCTGATAGCGATCCGCGTGCTTCTGCAGCACGCGCAGATCGAACTGCACCACGTTCCAGCCGATGATGGCATCGGGATCGTGCTGCGCCAGCCATTGGTTCAGCTTTTGCAGCATCAGCGGGTGGCTGGCGCAGTACTCCAGGTCGAAGTCGAGCGGGCTGTTGTCGCCATTCGGCGGGTCGAGCATATACACCTGGCGCTGGCCGCAGCCTTGCAGCGCGATGGAGTACAGGTCGCCGTGGGCGGTGGTCTCGATATCCAGCGAGACCAGCTTCAGCCGCGGCCGATACGCCGGGCCCGGCTTCATCTGGCAGTTGAGCAGGGGGCCCTTGTCGTCAGCCGCGTTGGGCTCGCCGGCAAACCAGACCGGGGCGGTGATGAAGCGCTCCATCAGGTAGCGTTCCGGCGGGCGGATGTCGGCCTCATAGACGCTGACGCCGGCTTCCTTCAGCAGCTTTTCCAGCTTGGAGAGTTGGCGATAGTGCTGGCAGTAGAGGCCCAGCACCGGGCGGCGATGGAAATCGGCCAAGGGGAGTTCGCGCAACTCCACATTGCGCTCGCCGCGCAAGACCGCCTCGGCGGCTTCGCGCTGCTCGGACGGGATGAAGGCCACGGAGGGCTGATGCGCCAGGCGCAGGTGCTGCGGGCCGCTGTCGGTTGCCAGCCAGAACTCGACCTCCGTGCCGGCGGCCGTATCCCGCCAGTGTCGAGTCAGAAGAAAACCCTGTTGTCGTTGAGCCACCTGCCGCCTTTGAAAACCCACCCTAGCCGGCTATTTTACTGGTCCTTGGCCAGTCAAGCCCCGGTCAGGCCGGTTTGCGCGTTACACAAACTTGCCGGTAATGCCGCCATCCACCACCAGTTCGGTGCCGGTAACATAGGCCGCCGCGTCCGACGCCAGGAAGGCGCAGGCGTGCGCCACATCCCACGCGCTGCCCATGCGGCCCATGGGGACTTGCGCGGCGCGTGCCTGCCGCGCCTCGTCCAGGCTGGTGCCGGAGAACATCTTCGCCACCGTGGTGGCGATGCGCGGCGTGTCGATCAGCCCCGGCACCACGGTGTTGGCGCGCACGCCATGCGGCGCGTATTGCTGCGCCAGCATGCGCGTGAAGTGCGCCACGGCGGCCTTGGTCACGCTGTAGGCCAGGTGCGGGTATCCCACGTAGCGCAAGCCGGCCACCGACGAGATGGCGATGATGGCACCGCGCCCGCGCGCCACCATGTCGGGCAGCACCTGCTGGCTGGCCAGCAGCAGGCTGCGCACGTTGACGGCGTGGATGCGGTCCAGGTCGTCCGCGGTGGTCTCCATGGGGCCGCCGGTCTTGCCGATGCCCACGTTGTGATGCAGCACGTCCACCATGCCGAAGCGCTCGCGCGCCGCGGCAAAGAGCCGCACCACATCGGCCTCCACCGACACGTCGCCCGTGAAGGGCTCGGCGATGCCGCCTTCGGCCCGGATCAGCGCCGTGGTTTCCTGCGCCGAGGCCGCGTCCCGATCCACCACGCAGACCTGCGCGCCCAGGCGCGCGTAGGTCACGCTAGCCGCGCGGCCGATGCTCCAGCCCGGGCCCGCCGAGCCCGCGCCGGCGACAAAGACCGTGCGGCCCGAAAGATCGAGTGGCAGCGCGGGCGGGCGTACAGCGCTCGCCGTGCTTTCAACAGGGGTCGACGCGCTTGTCATCTCAGGCGCCCTTCTTTTGCTGATACCCACCCTCTCCCACATACGGAATCGCGTGCTCGACGGTGTCCCAGATAAAGCGGCCGGAGGGGCTTTGCTGCTCTTCGACGATGTGCGCCACCAGCCCGGCCGCGCGCGAAATCACGGCAAAGCCGCGCATCACGGCCGTGGGCACGTCCAGTTCGCCCAGCAAGGCGGCCACGGCACCGGTAGCGTTGATGGTGATGGGCCGGCCGGCCACGGCATCCACCGCCCTGGACAGGCACTCCAGCGCGCGGATCTTGTCGCCGGCCAGGTCGGGCTCGGCGCGCCCCATTTCCAACAGCTTGCAGGCGCGCGGGTCCACCGGCTTATGCAGGTGGTGGCCAAAGCCGGGTACATGGCTCTTGATGGATTTGTAGTGGCGCGCGATCTCCATGGCCTCGGCATCGGGATCGGCGGCGGCGCCGATGCGGTCGAGCAGTTGCGCGCAGTTCTCCATGGTGCCCACGAAGGCGCTGCCAACCGCCAGCAGGCCGGCGGAGACGGCGCCCTGCAGGTTCTCGGGCGCGCTCATGTAGATCAGCCGCGTGGCGATGGCGCTGGGCGTGAGGCCGTGCTCCATCAGCACGATCAGCACCACGTCGGTGATGCGCAGGTCCACCGGGCGCGGCTCGCGGCCCAGGATCTGCATGAGCATGACCTCGGTGAAGGTCTTCTTGCCCATCAGGTCCTTGACCAGGTCCGCGTCGCGGTAATGCAGGCTGGTGAGGGTATGGGTGCAAAGGCGGGTAACAGGCTTGGAGGCAACAGGCTTGGAGGCAGCGGAGGAGGTCATGATTGGGTCCCGGTGGATTCGTTGGCGGTGTTGTAGGCGTCAGGGGCGATGGCGCGGTCGCGCACGGCGGTCTTGAGCACCTTGCCCACGGCGGAGCGCGGCAGGCTGGCGTGGAAGTGGATGCGCTTGGGCGTTTGCACGGGGCCCAGGCGCTCACGCACAAAGGCGATCAGCTCCACTTCGGTGGCATGCTGGCCGGGGCGCAGCTGCACGGCGGCCTGCACCGCTTCGCCCCATTTCTCGTCGGGCACGCCGAACACCGTGCATTCGTGCACCGCCGGATGCTGGCCCAGCGCGTTCTCCACATCCACCGGATAGACGTTGAAGCCGCCGGTGATGACCATGTCCTTGAGCCGGTCCTTGAGGTACAGGTAGCCGCGCTCATCGATCAGGCCGCGGTCGCCCGTGTGCAGCCAGCCGTCGACCAGCGTCTCGGCGGTTTTCTCCGGCAGGCGCCAGTAGCCGCTCATCACCAGGTCGCCGCGCGCGACCACCTCGCCAACCTCGCCCGGGGGCAGCAGGCGGCCGTCGGGGGCCATGATGGCCACGTCGCTGAACCAGGTGGGCAGGCCCACGGCGGCCCAGTTGCGCTCGTCATCGAAATCCGCGGGGCGCATCACGGTCAGGCTTTGCGGTGCCTCGGTCTGCCCGTAGGTGGTGCCCAGCACGGGGCCGAAAAAGTCGCGCACCTCGCGGATCTTCTCGGGTGGCATGGGCGCCCCGCCGTAGATCAGGCGACGCAGGTGCGGGAAGTCCGCGCGCGAGGCGCCGGGCAGCGCCATCAGCATGTAGACCAGCGTGGGCGGCATGAAACAAACGGTGCCGCCGCGCTCGCGAAACGCCGCGCGCACGGCCTCGGCGCCGGCCTCGGCCAGCACCACGTGGCAGCCGCCCTGCGCCAGGATGGGCAGCAGGTAGGTTGACGTGCCATGCGTGATCGGCGCGGCCACGATATAGTGCTCGTGCTCGTGGAAGCCCCAGGCGTGGATCTGGTTGGAAACGTTGGTCATCCAGGCGCGGTACGGCTGCATCACGCCCTTGGGCGCGCCGGTGGTGCCGCCGGTGAACTTGATCGCCTGCGTGGCGTCCTCCGGCAGCGCAAAGGCCGGGCGCGCTGCGCCGGCATGCTGCGCGATCAGCGCCGCCACCGACATCTCCCCCGGCGGCGGCAAGCCGCTGTAGATGCGCGCCCCGCAGGCGCCGTCCAGCAAGTCGGCGCAGGCCACATCGAGCACCAGGATGGAGGGCTCCGTAGCGTCGATGATGCGGCGGATTTCCGGCCGGGTGCTTTTTGGATTCAGCGGCACCCAGACCTTGCCGCAGGCCAGCACCGCGAGGATCGCGACGATGTGCTCGGCACTGTTCCTGGCGCAAATGCCGACGCGGCTCTGCAGGGTGTTGTCGAGCGCATCGAGCGCCGTGGCCAGCGCGGCCACCTGGCTGGCCAGCGCGTCGTAGCGGATGGCGCCTTCGGGGGCATCGATGGCGATGTTGCCGGGCCAGCGCGCCGCGGCGCGCCAGAAGAAGTCGATCGGGTACATAGTGGGCAACGCTCCTTGTCTCTTGTTCCTGATTCCTTACTCGGCCTTGGCGCCGGACTGTTTCACCACGTCGTGCCAGCGCTTGGTTTCCGCCGCGATCAGGCGGCGCAATTGCTCAGGCGTGCCGGGTTCTGGGGTGGCCGCCAGGTCCTGCAGGCGCTGGTGCACGTCAGGTGCGGCCAGCACCTTGTTGAGGGCGGCGTTCAGGCGGTCGATCACCGGCCGCGGCGTGCCGGCGGGCGCGGCCAGGCTGAACCACGATTGCACGTCAAAGCCGGGAAAGCCTGACTCGGCAACGGTCGGCACCTCCGGCAGCAGCGGCGAGCGCTGGGCGCTGGTGATGGCGATGGCGCGCAGCCGCCCCGCCTTCACGTGCGGCAGCGCCGACGGCGTGTTGTCGAACATCGATTGCACCTGCCCGCCCAGCAGGTCGGTCACCGCCGGCGCACTGCCGCGATACGGGATGTGCAGCATGTTCAGCCGGGCCTGCATCTTGAACATCTCGCCCGACAGGTGGATGGACGAGCCGCTGCCCGACGAGGCAAAGGTGATGCCGTCCTGCGACGCCTTGGCAAAGCGGATGTAGTCGGCCAGGGTTTTCACCGGCAGCTTCGGGTTCACCACCAGGATGTTGGGGATCCTGGCGATCAGCCCGATCGGCTCGAAATCCTTTTGCGGGTCGTAGCCCAGCTTGTCGTACAGCGACGCGTTGATGGTGTTGGCAATGGTGTAGACATAGAGCGTGTAGCCATCGGGCGCGGACTTGGCCACCACTTCGGCGCCCACATTGCTGTTGGCGCCCGCCCGGTTGTCCACCACCACCGGCTGGCCCAGCTGCTCGCCCAGCTTGAGGGCGACGATGCGCGCGATCACGTCGGTGGCGCCGCCGGCGGAGTAGCCGACCACGAGCTTGATGGGCTTGGCGGGCCAGGCGGCCTGGGCGTTGGGCTGGGCATGAAGGGGCAGCGCCAGGCTGCAGGCCAGGCTGAGGGCCGCCGCGAACGCCAGCAGGCGTCGGCGCGGTGCGTTGTGCAAGGTCATTGGTTTGTCTCCTGTTTGGCGGTGCAATGCCGTCGCGAGCCCCCTTCTGGCCGCGCTGCGGCATACTGCGGGTGGCTTCCATCGACCGAGAAATTCTTCCCCATGCCTGCCCGCACCGCCAGTCAAAACGTCCGCCTGACGGACGTTTCTTCCAAAGGCAAGGCAGCCCTCAGCCCCCTTCCCGACGCCACCGACGCCACCGAGCCCGCCGAAGACGGCGGCAGCCGCACGCTGCGGCGCGGCCTGCAATTGCTGGATGCGGTGCTGGCCAGCGGCCGCGAAGGGCTGCGCGTGGTCGACCTGTGCCGCATCGCCGCGCTGGAGCGCGCCACGGTCTACCGGCTGCTGGCTACCTTGATGGAGAGCGGCTACGTGGCCCAGCGCGGACGCTTTCGCTATGTGGCGGGGCCGCGCCTGGCGGCGCTGGCGCAGCCGCATGCCACCGATGGGCTGGCGGCGCGGCTACAGCCCGTGCTGGCACGGGTGAGTGCCGCCTGCGGGGATGCCGCCTTCGCCATCGTGCGCGAAGGCGCGATCTCGCACTGCATCGCGCGCCATGTGGGGACCCACCCGGTGCAGATCCTCGTCATCCAGGTCGGCACGCGCCAGCCGCTGGGCGTCGGCGCCGCCGGGCTGGCCCTGCTGGCAGCGCTGCCGGAAGACGACGTGGCGCAATGCATCGCCGCCAATGCCGCGGCGCTTAGCCACTATGGCGGCATGACGCCCGAGCGCATGAACATCCTGGTGCGGGCCACGCGCGAGCGCGGCTGGTCCGTGATCGGCAATCACGCCACCAGCGGCGTGCTAGCCGTGGGCATGGCGGTGCATAGCGCCGACGGCGAGCCGGTGGCGGGCATCAGCGTGGCTTCGACGCTGGCCCGCATGCCGCGCGAGCGGCAGCAACTGATTGCGCGGGCCATGCGCGAAGCGCTGGCGGCTTTGTTGCCTAAGGGGTTGTGAGCTTGGTGGCGGCGCGTTGCTAGTCCGGCTTCAGGCGGGGGGCCGCGCGCGGCGCGCGCAGCCTTCGGCTAAAGACCTGGCGGCCGGCCAGCAATTCAAGCTGGCCCACAAGGCCCCGGCGGAACAGCAGGACGCAGGCAACAAAGATGACGCCCGTTACCATGGTCACCGACTCGCCCAGCGAGCCAAACCATGCAATGCCCGTGGCGGAAGCCAGGAAATTGCCGATGGCGCCCAGCCGGGTTTCCAGCGCGACCACCACGAAGGCGCCGACCAGCGGGCCGGACAGCGTGCCCAGCCCACCCACCAGCGTCATCAGGATCACTGAGCCCGACATCGACCAGTGCACGTCGGTCAGCGTGGCAAAGCCCAGCACCAGCGCCTTGATCGACCCGGCCAGCCCGGACAGCGAGGCGGAGAGCACGAACGCCATCAGCTTGTAGCGGTCGGTGTCGTAGCCCAGCGAGATGGTGCGCGGCTCGTTCTCCTTGATGGCCTTGAGGATCTGGCCGAACGGAGAATGCACCGTGCGCACGATCAGCGCGAACGCCGCCACGATGACCACCAGCGCCACGTAGTACAGCGTCAGGTCGTCGGCCAGCGGCAGCACGCCGAACAGCTTGCCGCGCGGAATCGCCTGCAGGCCATCCTCGCCGCCCGTGGCTGGCGCCTGCAGGCAGACAAAGAACAGCATCTGCGCCAATGCCAGCGTGATCATCGAGAAATAGATGCCCTGGCGGCGGATCGCCAGCGACCCCACCACATAGCCGGCCAGGCCGCCGGCCAGCGTCCCCAGCACCATGCCCGCTTCCGGCGTGACGCCCCATACTTTCATGGCATGGCCCGCTGCATAGCCCGCGCCGCCGAAGAAGGCCGCATGCCCGAACGACAGCAGCCCGGTATACCCGACCAGCAGGTTGAACGCGCACGCGAACAGCGCGAAGCACAGCACCTTGAGCACAAACACCGGATACGCCCCGGCCATCGGCGCCAGCACCAGCGCTGCCAGCAGCAATCCGTACCCCAGTTTCTTGGTTGACTGCCCCATCATTGACTCCTTCCAAACAGCCCCGACGGGCGCAACATCAACACGATCGCCATGATGAGGAACACCACCGTGGCCGAGGCCTCGGGGTAGAACATCTTGGTCAAGCCCTCGATCACGCCCAGGCCGAGGCCGGTCAGGATCGAGCCCATGATGGATCCCATCCCGCCGATCACCACTACCGCAAACACGATGATGATCAGGTTCTGCCCCATCAGCGGCGAGACCTGCATTACCGGCGCCGCCAGCACGCCAGCAAACGCCGCCAGCGCCACGCCGAAGCCATAGGTCAGCGTCACCATCAGCGGCACGTTGACGCCGAACGCCTCAACCATCTTGGGGTTCTCCGTGCCGGCGCGCAGGTAGGCGCCCAGCTTGGTCCTCTCGATCAGGTACCAGGTGGAGAAGCACACCGTCAGCGAGGCAGCCACCACCCAGGCGCGGTAGTTGGGCAGCATCATGAAGCCCAGGTTGGTGGCGCCGCCCAGCGCCTGCGGCGCGGAGTACGGCAGCCCGGACACGCCGTACACCGAGCGGAAGATGCCTTCTATCACCAGCGTGATGCCCAGCGTCAGCAGCAGGCCGTAGATATGGTCGAGCTTGTAGATCCAGCGCAGCATGGTGCGCTCGATCACGATGCCGATCAGCGCCACCGCCAGCGGCGACAGCACCAGCATCACCCAGTAGTTGAGCCCGGCGTACTCCATGCCCAACCAGGCCAGCACAGCGCCGAGCATGAACAGCGCCCCGTGGGCGAAGTTGATGACGTTGAGCAGCCCGAAGATGACCGCAAGGCCAAGGCTCAGCATCGCGTAGAAAGCACCGTTGACCAGCCCCAGCAGCAGTTGGGACAGCAAGGCGGAAAGGGGAAAATTCAGTGTCGTCATAAAGCGGTCCTCATACCCCCAGCAACGCGTTCAGCACCGGCATCCTGGCTTGCAGCTCCGCGGCCGCGAAGCGCTCGACGATGGTGCCGTGTTCCATCACATAAAAGCGATCTGCCAGCGGCGCGGCAAAGCGGAAGTTCTGCTCCACCATCACCACCGTGTAGCCCTTTTTCTTGAGCATCAGGATCATCCGCGCCAGCGCTTGCACGATCACGGGCGCGAGGCCCTCGGAGATCTCGTCGAGCAGCAGCAGGTTGGCCCCGGTGCGCAGGATGCGCCCGACGGCAAGCATCTGCTGCTCGCCGCCCGACAGGCGCGTGCCCTGGCTCTGGCGGCGCTCCTTCAGGTTAGGGAACATCTCGTAGATCTCGGCCTCGCTCATGCCGGTGACCGCGCTGGTGCCCTGCCCTTTCAACAGCGGCGGCAGCATCAGGTTTTCCTCGCACGACAGGCTGGAGAAGATGCCCCGCTCTTCCGGGCAATAGCCGATGCCGCAGTGCGCGATCTTGTGCGTCGGCATGCCGATGGTCTCGGTGCCATTGACGCGGATCGAGCCGTTGCGCTGGCCGGTGAGGCCCATGATGGCGCGCAGCGTGGTGGTGCGCCCGGCGCCGTTGCGGCCCAGCAGCGTCACCACCTCGCCGGGATTCACGGTCAGGTCCACGCCATGCAGGATGTGCGATTCGCCGTACCAGGCGTGCAGGTCCTTGATTTCTAGTGCGGGCGTTGTGCTCATCCTGGCTCCTCAGTGCGCGCCCTGCAATTCAGTTTCGACGGTGCCCATGTAGGCCTCCATCACGCGTGGGTCTTTCGATACCTCGGCGTACGGCCCCTCGGCCAGGATCGCGCCGCGCTGCAATACCGTGATCTTGTCGGCAATCGACGAGACCACGTTCATGTTGTGCTCGACCATCAGGATGGTGCGCCCCACCGCCACCTTGCGGATCAGCTCGGTGACGCGCGCCACGTCTTCGTGGCCCATGCCCTGGGTGGGCTCGTCCAGCAGCATCATCTCCGGCTCCATCGCCAGCGTGGTGGCGATCTCGAGCGCGCGCTTGCGGCCGTACGGCAGGTTGACCGTCACCGTCTGCGCCACATCGGTCAGCCCGACCTGCTCGAGCAGTTCCATGCCGCGTGCGTTGAGCGTGTCGAGCGTGCACTCGCTGCGCCAGAAATGATAGGAAGTGCCAAGTTGCCGCTGCAGCCCGATGCGCACGTTCTCCAGCACCGTCAGATGCGGGAATACAGCAGAGATCTGGAACGACCGGATCACGCCGCGCCGGGCGATCTGCGCCGGCTTCTCGCGGGTGATGTCGATGCCGTTGAACAGGATCGTGCCCGTGGTCGGCTCGAGGAACTTGGTCAGCAGGTTGAAGCAGGTGGTCTTGCCGGCGCCGTTGGGGCCGATCAAGGCATGGATGGCGCCGCGCCGCACCTTGAGGTTGACGTCGCACACGGCGGTGAAGCCGCGGAACGACTTGGTCAGGCTGCGCGTTTCTAGTATGGAATCTTCGTGGGGCATCGCTTTGTCGCCTTTGGCATGCATCGGAATACGGATCTGGCCAGCGGCCCTAGCCGTGGACAGGCAGCGTCTCTACGGCGTAGGCGTGGTGCAGCGAGCGGGCAAGAACCGGATCCTCCAGTTCGATCTCGAAACGATCCGCCGACCGGATGCCGCCGATCGCGGCCAGCGTGCCGCACAGCATGGCGGTACCGTCGTCGAAACTGCCGCCGTGCTCCGCAAACCTGTCGAGCAGGTCCTGGGGCGAACGCATCGCCGTCACCGGCCCTTGCTGGTACAGCACACGCTCGCCGTCGATGGTCGCGTAGGCACGCAGGACAAGCTGGTCCCAGTGCTTGCCGACGTCCGCCAGGCGCCAGAGCACTTGCGCGCAGGGCTTGTCGCACATCTGCTTGGACACCGTGATGCCGTAGCTCTCCACCTCCCGGTCGGTGTGGTCCGAGGCAATGCCGACATAGATCTCGCCCTGGTCCTTGAGCAGCAGGAACTCCACTTCGCCGCTGCTGGCATCCCCGCTGACCTGGATAGCGGGTTGCGATTGCAGACGCTGCGCCGCGACCCGGTAGAAGACCGGGGTGGCCGCCGGCCGCCTGACACCCAGCGCCTCCAGCTCGCGGATGTGCTTCTCCATCGCGTCGGTGTCCCGTCCCGTCCAGCCCGCGATGACGAGCTGCCTGATGGTCACAACGCGCTGCCACCTGCCGGTGCGTGTCTCGATATCGAATGTCAGCATGTTCCGTTCTCCGTAATGGCTATGTAGTGGCCTTGTAGTGGCCTTGTAGTGGCTTTGCAGTGGCTAGTCGCTATTTCTTGAGCAGCGCGCATTTGCTTGCGGCAATTGGGCGGAACGCCTCGCTGGCTGGAATGACCTGCTTGATCTTGTAGTAGTCCCACGGCTTTCTGGATTCCTGCGGGGTCTTGACCTCGACGAGATACATGTCATGCACCATCAACCCGTCGGCGCGGATCTTTCCGTTGGCCGCGAAGAAATCATTGACGGGGCTGGCCTTCATCTTCGCCACCACTGCATCGGTCTCGTCGGTTCCCGCGGCCTGGACGGCCTTCAGGTAATGCATCGTCGACGAGTACACGCCGGCCTGCACCAGCGTGGGCATCTTCCTGGTCTTGTCGAAGAAGCGCTGCGACCACGCGCGGGTCGCGTCGTCACGGTCCCAATAGAACGAGGTGGTCAGCATCATCCCTTGCGCCGCTTGCAGGCCAAGGCTATGGATGTCGCTGATGAACATGTGCAGGCCCGCCAGCTTCTGTTTTCCCGCGCCGCCAATGCCGAAGTCCCGGGCGGTCTTCAAGGCGTTGACGGTATCGCTGCCGGCATTGGCCAGGCCGATCACCTTGGCGCCCGATGCCTGGGCCTGCAGCAGGTAGGACGAGAGGTCGGGGGAGTTGATGGGATGCTTCGCCTTCCCGACGATCTTCCCGCCTGCCGAGGCCAGGGCGTCCGTCGCGTCTTTCTCCAGGGATGCACCCAGCGCATAGTCGACCGTCAGGAAGTACCAGCTGTTGTCGCCACCCTTTGACAGCGCCTTTACCGTGTTGGCCGCAAAGGCGTAGGTGTCATAGGAATACTGGATGGTGTAGGGCGAGCAATCCTCGTTGGTCAGCCTTGTCGTGCCGGCACCGCTGGCAATCACCAGCTTGTGCTTCTCCCTGCCGAGGTTGGACACCGCGAGCGCCACCGAGGACGGCAAGACGTCCTGGATGACGTCCACCTTCTGGTTATCGAACCAGTCGCGCGCGATGGTCCCGGCCACATCGGTCTTGTTCTGGTGATCGGTGCTGACCACCTTGATGTCGGATCCCAGCACCTTCCCGCCGAAATCGTCCACGGCCATCTGGGCCGCCACCAGCGACCCTTTTCCGCCGATATCGGAAAATATCGACGACATATCGGTCAGGACGCCGATCTTCACCACGCCGTCGCTGATCTTGCCCGGCTGTGCCGCGGCAATCGCCGAAAACCCCAACATCGTGCTGGCCAGGAACATCGGCTTGAATCGAAAGCGGAACATGTTCTCTCCTCTCCATTGCTGGACTGCTAGAAGCCGCGACAAGGTCTTGTCGGCGGATAACGCGTCTACAAAGCGTCTACGTCTCGTGGCTACGCAGGACTTCCTCCATGCCCATGCCGATGCCGAGCAGTTGCCGGTCCGCCATGGGCGGCCCGAACAGCATCAACCCGACCGGCGCTTCTCCGGCTTCATGGCATGGCAGGGTCAATGCGCACAAGTCGAGCACATTGGCGATGGCAGGATTGCGCAACAACAGCCGGTTAGCGTTGAAGAACGCGGCGTCATCGGCCAGGTCGGCAATCCTCGGCGCCGCGATCGGCACCGTCGGCAGCACCACGGCGTCGAACCCTTCCATTTCGCCTTGAGCCTCCCGGCACAAAGCCAGCCGCCGGGCGCGCGTGCGCAGGTAGTCCGCGGCGCCCTGCTGCTCGCCCATCCGGATACGCGACAGCACGCGCGGGTCATAGCGATCCGCCAGGGCGGCAACCAGTTCGGCGTGCCACGCGCTTGCCTCCGCCGCCACCAGGCCCCCGTTGATGCTCAGTTCTGGCAACTGGTCCCAGCTATCGAAGGCAACGTCCCGCAGCACGGCGCCGGCTGCGGCCAGCCGGCCAAGAGCGCGCTCATAGGCGCTGGCAACTTCGCGGGAAAGGCCGTCGAGCACCACGTTCCTTGCCACGGCCAGCCGAAGGCCACGCACCGGACGCGCTGCCAGCGGCCCATCTGGCTCGCCCGCCATGACCCCGTCGAGCGCGGCGCAACAGGCAACCGTTTGTGCCAGGCAACCGATCGAGTCATAGCTGGGCGACAGCGGCACCGTTCCCTGCAGCGGCACCCGGCGCGCCGTGGGCTTGAACCCCGTAATGCCGCAGAGCGCCGCGGGAATCCGGCACGAGCCGCCCGTATCCGAGCCGATCGCGGCCACGGCCATGCCGTCCGTCACCGAAACGGCGGCCCCGGACGAGGAGCCGCCGGGAATGCGGCCAACCGCACGCTCGAACGGATTGCGGGGCGTCCCGTAGTGCGGATTGATGCCAACCCCGGAGTACGCGAACTCGGTCATATTGGTGCGGCCGACAAAGACCGCGCCGGCCGCGCGCAATCGTGCAATGGCGAGCGCGTCGGCCGTGGCAGCCTGCTCGGGCAGCACGCGCGCCCCGGCCCGCGTGACGTCGCCCTGCACGTCAAACAGGTCCTTGACCGAGATCGGCAGGCCCGACAGCGGCCCGGCCACCCCCTGCCCGCGCAAAATATCGCTGGCCCTGGCCTGCTTTGATGCGGCCATGCTCACGCCATGCGGGAAGACGCGCGCGCCCTCCCCGCCCGGATTGCAGGCGCGCTCGACACAGCCCGCCAGCAGCGACGCCGCATCGGCGGTGCCCGCCGAGAGCTGGCGCATCACGGAATCCACGGTCGCCACCATGATCAGGCCGGGTCGAAGTAGTGGATTTCCAGCAGCATGCACCCCGCATTCGACTTGAAGGGACCGTGATAGGCGCCCGGCGGACGACAGGCATAGGTGTGCGGATCGAACGCCTGCCCGCCCTCGCCCTGTTCGTCGTTACCGACGGTCAGGTCGCCGCTGAGCAGATACACCTCCTCCCAGTAGCGATGCACGAACGGCGCGGTGGTGAAGACACCGGGCTGGAAACGCAGCAGGCGCGTGCGGCTGCCGCGGCCGCCGCTTTCGTCGAGCGAGCCGGAAAGGATCTTCTGCTGGATGCCCGCGGGATAGCCCGCAGGCACCTCCCAGCCGCTCGCCATGTCAATGGTGTGGAACTCATCGTGAAGCTTGTTGATCGCCATCGTTATCTCCGTGCGTGTCAAGGAATGTCAGAGCGCGATTGCCCGCTCAGGCAGCGCGTGCCAGCTGGCCCAGCTCCGCGCCGAGCGAATAGCTGTCCAGGATGTTGTCGACCAGGCCCGTGGCCTTCTTCCAGTCATAGGTCCGATAGGTGTGCCCCTTGGTCACGAAGCTCGCGCCCGCATAGAACATCTCGTATTGGTTATGGCGCGATGCAAACTCGGACCCAACGGCATCCCACGCCAGCTTGAAGAACTTGACGCGCTCTTCGGGGCTGCAGGCCGGGGATTTCTGCGTCTTCTCGATGATCCTGGCCAGCTCCGGATTCTCGAAATCGTGGAGGCTCGACGGCAGCATGATCATCCCGCCGCCTGCCAGCTCACGCAGGGTATTGAGCACCTTGGCGTAGAGCTGCTGGGTGATCACCTGCGACCCGTACAGGAGGTTGCGGTCCGGCATGAAGTAGCCTCGCTCCATGCGCCCCTTGGATTCCATGCCGTAGACGAAGGCCTCCACCATCCCTGCCTCGGCAGCGAGCTGGCCCAGCATCTCCCTGACCTGGGGGAAGCCGTTGGTGCCGTTGACCTCGGTAATCTTTTGCGCAATGCCTACCAGGAAGCGCACTTTCACCATCAGCCGTACCTGGCACTGGTAGTTCTGGTAGCTATGCGCCGGCGTGGCATGAAACTGCCTGGCGCACATGCCGACATCGCCTGCGATAAAGACGCGCTCCCATGGCACCTTGACGTCGTCGAAGTACAGCACCGCATCGTTCTCGTCGTAGCGGCTCGACAGCGGGTTGTCGAACACCGAAGTCGCGTTGGCCTCGTACGACTTGCGCGACATGACTTTCAGCCCCTTGATGTTCATGGGCACCGCGAACGACAGCGCGTACATCTCGTCGCCCTCGCGCAGGGGCTGGATGCAACTGCAGAACACCTCGTTGGCCATGATGCCGCTGGTGGCCAGCATCTTCGCGCCGCGCACCGTGATGCCTTCGGCATCCTGGTCGACGATGCCCACGGCCAGGTATTTGTCCTCCTGCTCGTGCGCCGCCTTCGACTGGTTGGCTTGCGGGTTGACGATGACGTACGTCAGGAAGAGGTCGTTGTCCCGGGCGTACTTGTAGTACTCGCGCAGGGCGCCGGCTCGCGCACGGTCATGCTGCTCGAAGACGTCGATCCCCATATACATCCCGGAGATGCAGGAAGCGACGTGATCCGGCGAGCGGCCCATGAAGCCGTAGTGCAGTTCCGTCCAGGCCTCGAGCGCCATCCGGCGCTCGACCAGGTCGTCATAGCTCTGCGGCAGTTGCCAGATCCGGCTCACGTTGTCGCCGGTATCCGGCGACTCGAATGTCATCTTCTCGATGTTCTCGGGGCGGGCCTGAAAGTCGTAAAGGTTGGCGTAACTACGGATCGAGTTGCGGAAAGCCGGGTGCGTGGTGACATCCGTCACGCGTTTGCCGTCCAGGTAAACCTCTCTGCCGTCACGCAGCATCTCGATATGCTGGCTACCAGTCTTGACCATGTCTTCTCTCCTGAATACGTAGCTGTCGTTGACTCACACGGGGGCAGCGGGCGACTGTTCCAGCGCGCGATACCTGCCTCCGAAAAAAACCAGTGGCCTGCCGTCCGGCCGGGCCTGGTGGCGAATGACGCGCCCGATAAAGATGACGTGGTCGCCACCGTCGTGCTGCGCATAGGGCTCGCACTCGAACGTGGCAAGCGCATCTGGCAGCAGCACCGGGTCTTCTCCACTGTCGGCCGCCATGCCGAGGCCATCCCATTTGCCGGAGTGCGCCTTGGCAAAGCGGTTGGAAATGTCTTGCTGGCGTTCATCGAGCACGTTGACGGCATACCGGGGGGTCGAACAAAGATCCTCCAGGCTCAGGCAACGCCGATCCACCGAGAACAGGATCAAGGGCGGATCGAGCGAGACCGAGTTGAACGACGCCACCGTGATGCCAACGGGCACCCCTTGCTTTCGGGGCGCGGTGATCACGGCCACGCCTGTGGCGAACATGGCGAGCGTGCTTCTGAAGCGCCGCTGCTCATCGGCACCGGCATCGGAATCCACTTCGCGCTTTGCATAGGTTTCGGCCATCATCCCTCCTGTACAGAATCCGAACCGCGGATCCTTCCACCGCGATCCGCCGTTTATTTGACTTTGTTTTTTACCTTTGCAACTTAGGTAGTATTGAATGCTATTGCGGATTGCAGTTCAAGTTAGTGAAAACCCTTGGGAACCCGTATGTCGCAGCGGTCACACGGCTCACGCTACGTGCACCGTGCTTTTATCTTTGCAACTTACCTATCAATAAATGCTACTATTGAACGATATCTGCCTGGCTGAAATCATTGAACGGGCTCTGCCATCGCAGGGCAGCAGGCGCATCGACACGCTTCAGGAGAACAAAGGAATGCAAGGCGAACCCACCGCAGCCCCCATCTACATGGACTACAGCGCCACCACGCCTGTCGACCCTCGAGTAGTCGACAAGATGGTGCCGTTCCTGTACCAGCACTTCGGCAATCCCGCTTCACGCAGCCATAGCTATGGATGGCATGCCGAACAGGCCGTGGAGACGGCGCGCGCGCAGGTTGCGGCGCTGCTGAACGCGGATCCTCGCGAGATCGTCTGGACGTCGGGTGCGACCGAAGGGAACAACCTGGCGATCAAGGGCGCGGCCCATTTCTACAGCGGCAAGGGGAAACACATCGTTACGGTGAAGACGGAGCACAAGGCGGTGCTCGACACTTGCCGTGAACTGGAGCGCCAGGGCTTCGAGGTCACGTACCTCGACGTCGGGAAGGATGGCTTGCTAGACCTTGACGCCCTGCGCGCGGCGCTGCGTCAAGACACCATCCTCGTATCCGTGATGATGGTCAACAACGAGATTGGCGTCATCCAGCCAGTGGCGCAGATCGGGGAGCTATGCCGGGCAAAGGGCATCCTCTTTCATTGCGACGCCGTGCAGGCCGCCGGGAAGATCCCCATCGATCTCGAGGCACTCAAGATCGACCTGCTCACCGTGACCGCACATAAGGTGTACGGGCCCAAAGGCATCGGGGCGCTCTACGTGCGGCGTAAGCCGCGGGTCCGCGTCGAGGCGCAGATGCACGGCGGCGGGCATGAGCGAGGAATGCGATCCGGTACGCTGGCAACGCACCAGATCGTCGGCATGGGTGAGGCTTTCCGCATCGCCAGGCTGGAACTAGCCGACGAATCGCGCCGGGTTGCGGGCCTGCGGGACCAGCTGCTGGCCGGGCTCAGGCAACTCGACGAGGTCTATGTCAACGGCAGCATGGCAAACCGCATCCCCCACAACCTCAACGTCAGTTTTAACTTCGTTGAGGGGGAATCCCTGATCATGGGCATCAAGGGTGTGGCCGTGTCCTCCGGCTCGGCTTGCACATCCGCGTCGCTTGAGCCGTCCTTCGTGCTGCGCGCACTGGGGCGCAGCGATGAACTGGCGCACAGCTCGATTCGCTTCACGCTTGGGCGGTACACGACCCAGGCGGAAGTGGAGCAAGTGATTCAGATGTTGCTGGCCACGGTCACCAAGCTGCGCCACCTCAGCCCGCTGTGGGACATGCATCGCGAAGGCATCGACATCGGCTCTATCAAGTGGGCGGCCCACTGACCACGGTAACCGCGCAGCGCCTTGGAGTGAACCGTCATGCTTTTTGCTGCCGCGCCAGCAGGTGCGCCAGATCGAGCGCGGCGCGATCCCCGTTGACAACAAGGCGATCCACCACCGAGCACAGCACCTTGAACTCAGTGCGGGTGACGCCCTCGAAGAGGACGTCATTGATGCGCTGCTGCACGGGAGTCAGCTCGTTCAGGAGCCTGGAGCCAGCCGCGGCCACGGTGAGCAGCATCTTGCGCTTGTCTTCGGGGTGGGCTTTCTTGTCGATCAGCCCGAGCTTCTTGAGCTTGCCGGTTTCGACGGTGACGAAGGGCCCGCTCAAATGAAGATGCTCCGCCAATTGGTTCACCGTCACTTCGCCCTGTTGCGAGAGATGTGCAATGGATCGTATCAAGGAATACTGGACGCCCGTCAGGCCGATCAGGCTGCCGAACCCGTCGCGCACGGAAAGCAGGCGGGCGGCGAACGGCAGCAGGCCGCTTACCAGGTGCCGGAATTCACTATCCGAGCCGTCGACCAGACAAGCCGGATGGGTGATCGTCAGCGCCTTGCCCTTCGTGTTGGTTACCATGCCTTGTTGACTCCCTTATCCCGATACACTGTTAATTACGCTGTTAGTTACTCAGCTAGTTGCGCTGCTAGTTACTCTGCTAGCTGCTGTATTAGCTAGCTAATTTAGCTTTTTGCAAAATACTACACACACATGGCATTGCGCTAGCTTTTGCGCAGATCCCGCGTCCTTCGCCCCCCTACCCCCAAGACACATCCCGGAACGCCTCCACCAGAAAATCCACCAGCCGGCGCACCTTGAGCGGCAACTGCTTGCGCGTCGGATACACGGCGTAGACGCCGAACTCGATCGCGCGGAACTCGGGCATCAGTTCAACCAGGTCTGCGCGCCGCAGCTCGTCCTGCAGCATGAAGCTCGGCTGCAGCATGATGCCGCCATGTGCCAGCGCAATGGCGCGGCAGGTGTCGCCGTTGTTGGAGTACACCCGGGCGCGCGTGCTCACGCTGACCTTGCCGTGCGGGCCATCGAACTGCCACTCGTCGCGGCCGGACCAGTTGGTATAGGCCAGCACGCGGTGCTCGGCCAGTTCATGCGGATGGGTTGGCGCGCCGTGCCGCGCCAGGTAGGTGGGCGATGCGCATAGCACCATGCGGGTGGCGACCAACTTGCGGCTGATCAGCGCGGAGCTGGGCATGTCGCCGATGCGCACCGCCAGGTCGTAGCCTTCGTCGACGAGGTCCACCACGCGGTCGTTGAGGGTGATGTCCAGGTCGACCTGGGGATACGCCGCCATGAAAGTGCTCCAGAGCGGCGCGAGGTGCACGATGCCGAACGTGAGCGGCACGTTGATGCGGATCAGCCCGCTCGGCTCGTGCGTGCGGGACGTGATCTCGGATTCGGCATCGTCCAGCGCCGCCAGCACTTCCCGCGCGCGCTGGTAGAAGATGCGCCCTTCCTCGGTCAGCGACAGCCGGCGCGTGGTGCGCTGTAGCAGGCGCACGCCCAGGCGCTGTTCCAGCGCATCCACATGGCGCGAGACCGCGGCCTTGGACATGCGCAGGCCTTCGACCGCGCCGACGAAGCTGCCGGCGTCGACCACGGCGGTGAATACGGTCATTTCCAGGGCGCGGTCCATGGGATTGCCTCGCTTTCGGCTGATTGTCTCGATAATCGGGACTATATATCACGCGACCGACACCGAATGAATCAATAGACTAGCAACATTCCATATGTCGTTGCAGGCCGCGGTTTTTGCCGTGGCCAACGGAGAATCGAGATGTCTACCGCACTTCCAGTCCTGTTTGTCTCCCATGGCGCGCCCACCTTCGCCATCGAGCCGGGCCTGGCCGGCCCGCAGCTCACCGCGCTGGGCCGCACGCTGCCGGCGCCCAAGGCCGTGCTGGTGGTTTCGCCGCACTGGGAAACACGCGGCGGCGTGCGCGTGACGGCAAGCGCGCAGCCCGAGACCATCCACGATTTCGGTGGTTTCCCGCGTGCCCTGTACGAGATCCTCTACCCGGCGGCCGGGCATCCGGCATTGGCCGAGCGCGCGGTGGCGCTGCTGGCACAGGCCGGGTTCAACGCCGGGCTGGATCCGCAGCGCGGGCTGGATCACGGCGCGTGGGTGCCGGTGCGCCACCTGTATCCCGATGCGCAGGTGCCGGTGTTCCAGGTGTCGCTGCCGCAGCCGCTGGACCCGGCCGGCGCGCTGGCGCTGGGCCGTGCGCTGGCGCCGCTGCGCGAGCAAGGCGTGCTGATCGTCGCCTCCGGCAGCATGACGCACAATCTTTATGAATTCCGCGGCCAGACCGGCGGCGATGCCCCGTACGTGGTGGCGTTCACGCAGTGGGTACGCGAGGCGGTGCGCAACGCCATGCGCACGGGTGACGTGCAGCCGCTTATCGATTACCGCCGGCTGGCCCCGGACGCGGCGCGCGCGCACCCGACCGACGAGCATTTCCTGCCGCTGCTGGTGGCCATCGGCGCGGCCGAGGCAGGCGAGCCGCTGGCGGTCATCGACGGCGGCATCACCTACGGCATCTTGTCGATGGAGTCGTATGTGATTGGCCAGGCCAAGGCAGAAGCCGCCCAGCCCGTTGCGGCCTGATCCCTATCCACAGCATCCCGAGGCGACATGAACACCACCCGCACTGAAATCGGCCCGCTGACCGAAGACCCCGCAAGCGGCCTTCGCTATCGCTTGCGCAAGGCGGAAACGGCCACAGTGCCCGTCGCGCGGCTCCTGCTGCTGCACGGCGTGGGCAGCAACGAGACCAGCCTAGCGCCCGTGGCCACCCGTATCGACCCGCGCGTTGAAGTGCTGCTGGTGCAAGGCCCGCTCACCTTCGGGCCCGGCCAGCATGGCTTTTTCGAGGTCAGCTTCGCGGGTGGCGCGCCCGCCATCAACGCGGGCCAGGCGGAGCGCAGCCGCCAGCAACTGATTGCCTTCATCCGCGCCCTCCATGCGCAGGACGGGGCCCAGCCAGCGCGCACCGTCATCGCCGGCTTCAGCCAGGGCGGCATCCTCAGCGCCAGCGTTGGCCTGAGCGCGCCGGCCGACGTGGCCGGCTTTGCCGTGCTGAGCGGACGCATCCTGCCGGAGATCGAGCCGCAACTCGCCCCGCGCGAGGCGCTTGCCGGCCTGTCGGCGTTCATCGCGCATGGCGAGTTCGACAACAAGCTGCCCGTCGCGTGGGCCGAGCGCGCGGACCGGTGGCTGGATGCGCTGGGCGTGCCGCGCCAGTCGCGGCGCTACCCCATCGGCCATGAGCTGAATGCCGACGTGGTAGCAGATTTCCAGCAATGGCTGGCCGGCGTGCTTTTTCCTGTCTGATCGATAGCCTGAACAAAAACCCAATACCCGCCCCCCCACCCGCATGTACAAGAAAGGCACCGCAGTAGAGATCCAGTTTTCCCCGAAGCGCTTGAACGACGGCGCGGGCGATCCGTACTGGATCGACCTGACCACGGAAGAGGCGCAACGGCTGCTTGTGCAGTTGCAGGCGCGCCTGGCGCCCAACGGCGAAGCCACGGCCGCGCCGCTCGTTTTCAGCCTGGATGAGCCGGCAGCAGAGAAGGCAGCGGCGCAGGCGCAAGCCCCCGTTGCGGCGACGCCGGCCACGTCCGCCGCCACCGATGAGTTCAAGCAATGGGTGTGCATCATCTGCGGCTGGGTCTACGACGAAGCCGCCGGCCTTCCCGAAGACGGCATCGCTCCCGGCACCCGCTGGGAGGATATCCCCGACGACTGGCGCTGCCCGCTGTGCGACGTGGGCAAGGAAGACTTTGCCATGGTGGAGTTCTGAGCGGGGCTGATCAATCTGGTTGTGCACGCAACCATTTTGGAGTATCTTGAACTGGTTGCGCACACAACCAGGAGACAAGACATGTACCAGCGCGAAGTCCACGCCGCATCCCTGCCGGTGCTGAATCCCGACGGCATGGATACGCCGCGCCAGGTTGTCATCGCCGGCGGCGGGCCGGTCGGGCTCGCTGCCGCGCTGGCCCTGGCCCGCCACGGCATTCCCAGCGTGGTGCTGGAGGCGGACGACGGCACCTGCGAAGGCAGCCGCGCCATCTGCATCTCCCGGCGCTCGCTGGAAATCCTCGACGCGCTCGGGGTTGCCGCCCCGGTGCTGGAGAAAGGCCTGGCATGGGCGGGGGGACGCAGCTACTACCGCAACGAGGAAGTGCTGCACTTCACCATGCCGCATGAGCCGGGCCAGGCCTTCCCGCCTATGGTCAACATCCAGCAGTACTACATCGAGCAATTCCTGCTCGACGCCATCGCGCGTTACCCTGGCCTGATCGAAGTCCGCTGGCAGAACCGCGTTACCGACGCCGCGCAGGACAGCAACGGCGTGACGCTGGCGGTGGCCGCGGGCGACCACGCCTACACGGTACGCGCGGACTGGCTGGTGGCGGCCGACGGCGGCCGCAGCGCCGTGCGCGATGCGCTAGGCCTGTCGCTGCGCGGCATGCAGTACGAGGGCCGCTACGTCATCGTGGATATCGCCATCGACGCCCCGCGCGAGGTCGAGCGGCTGGCGTGGTTCGATCCGCCATCCAACCCCGGCTCCACCATCCTGCTGCACCAGCAGCCGGACAAGGTATGGCGCATCGACTACCAGGTCGGCGAGCACGAGGATGCCGAGCAGGCGGTCAAGCCGGAAAACGTGCTGCCGCGCGTGGCGAGCCACCTCAAGATGATGGGCGTGAGCGCACCGTGGGAGCCGCTGTGGATCTCGATCTACAACGCAAAGTGCCTGACGCTGGATAGCTACGTGCACGGCCGCACGCTGTTTGCCGGCGACGCCGCGCACCTGGTGCCCATCTTTGGTGTGCGCGGCCTGAACAGCGGCTTCGACGACGCCTTCAACCTGGCCTGGAAGCTCGCCCTTGCCGTGCGCGGCAAGGCCTCTCCCGGCTTGCTGCCCTCCTACTCCACCGAACGCGTGGCGGCCGCGCGCGAGAACATGCGCTTCGGCGCGAAGAGCACGGAGTTCATGGCCCCGCCCTCGCCCGCCTTCGCCCTGATGCGTGAAGCCGTGCTGGGGCTATCGGCCGCGCACGCGGAGCTGCGCTCGCTGATCAACCCGCGCCAGACCAGTCCCACGGTGTTTGCCGACTCGCCAATTGCCGCGGCGGACGACCCCGGCTTCAAAGCCGGGCCAGCGCCGGGCGCCACGCTGCCGGACATGCCGCTGGTCGGCCCGGACGGCACGCCGACTTCGCTGGTCCGCTGCATCGGCACGGGCTTTACCGCCTTCTGCTTTGCCAGCGCCGGCCAGGACCTGGAGGACACCGTGCCCGGGATGCGCCAGCTTTGCGCCAGCGGCCTCGCACTGGATTGCCACTTGATCGCGGGCACGGCGCCTGCCGCGGGCAGTCTCAAAGACCCGCAAGATGCTGTGCGACGGGCGCTGGACGCGGTGGACGGTACGCTGTACCTGGTCCGCCCGGACGGCTACGTCAGCGGCCGCTGGAGACAAGCCCGCGCCAGCGATGTGCGGGCTGCCATCGCCCTTGCCATGCAGATCGATTGAAGCCGGAGAACAAAATGCAAACGACCATGAGCCCGACCGAGCTCGATGAGATCTACACGGCGATGTGCTACCGCATGACCGCGCTCGGCGAGCCCAACGCCTCGCTCTACCTGGCCCGGGTGGCGCTGCTGGCGCTCAGCCGCCATGCCGGCTTTGCCGATGCCACGCGATTGCTCGATGAGGTCTCGCAGAGCTTCGAGGAAACGGACAACATCCCGGAGCGCGCATCATGACGAGCCCCAAGCCCTCCCTCTCCGGGTTCTCCACCTACCGCCTGCACCGCATCGTCAAGCAGTTCGACCGCGGCATCGCGCAGGCGTACTCGGAAGCGCTGGACCTCTCGCTGAGCGAAGCCAGGACGCTCGCCGCCATCGGCGAGTTCGGCCCGTTCCTGATCATCGACCTGGCACGGTTCGCCAACCTGGACAAGAGCCAGGCCAGCCGCGCCGCCGATCACCTCATCAAGCAAGGCCTGGTCAAGCGCGAGCCCTCGCCCACCGATGGCCGCGCGGTGCTGATCTCCTTGACCGCCGAGGGCAAGCCGCTGTACCAGAAGATCATGCGGATCGCCTCCAGCCGGCACGAGACGCTGATGTCCGCGCTTTCTCCCCAGGAGCGCGCGGTGATGGAGCTCGCGCTGGGCAAGCTGCTGACGCAGGTGGAGTCGATGCTGCAGGACGACGCACGGGCTATTGACGTTGGGTAGCGGCCACCGCGGAGGCAGGCGCGACGTTGCATGGTGTCTCCCGTTGACTGCCGGGCTGCGCGAAGTCCGCCCGGCATTATTTGATGCACAGCTAATTAACGATTGCAAGTTAATTGACAGCAAGACAAATAAGGAATTTCCACTACCGGGGAGAGCAACAGCCGGAGGCGGGAATGCGCAGGGTGCGGCGAGACGCAATGCGGCTCGCCGTCACGAAAGGAAGGCGGAACGAGGGCATCAGAATCAGGCTTTCCTGGCGCGGGGCTTGCGCGGCGCGGCGGCGCTGGGGCTGGCCACGGGGGCGGCGGCAAGGCCCGCGCCCCGCTTCCAGCCCTCGATGCCATCCAGCGTAATGCGCAGCCCTTCCTCGAACGCAATCTCCGAACTCAGGCGCGAGAATGACTTGCTGACAAAGCGGGCGCCGGGATACTGCAGCGGCGACACGGCATCCAGCTTGCTCTCGATAAAACGCTGGTGGTGGACCGGCAACTGGCGGGAGGCTTCCGCCATGCTGGCGGACACAAGGTATTGCGCCAGCAGATGGTAGCCAAGCGCGACCTGGTCCGCATTGAATCCGCCCTGCATGAGGGCCGACGTCATCCGGTTGAAGAACTCCATCCCGTAGTCGGTCTCGCCCGGCTGCACGTCCTGGAACAGCCGGAAGCGGTTGTGCGAGGCCACATAGATGCTCACGCCGGGGTTTTCGATCGCCACCTGGAAGCTCAGCCGCGCGAAGGACTCCACGTCGTGGCGCCAGTCTCCGGTAAGCGACGAGAGCCGGGCCAGCCGCTGCCGGTAGTAGTCATTCAGCACGCCGGAAACCAGTTGATCCCGCCCGCCAAGGTAATAGTGGATCAGCCCGGGTGCCACGCCGAAATCCTTGGCCAGCTGGACCATGGAGATCTGGTCCAGCGGCATGGTCTTGGTCAGCTCGATGGCGCGCTGCAGGATGGCGAACCGGCTCAGCGTGGCCTCCGCGCCGATGGGCGAGTCCATCTTGGGCGGACGGCCCCGGCGGCGCGGCGTGGCGGGAGGGCTTTCGGCTACGGTGGCGATTTTCTTGGCGGCTGGCATAGGTCGGTGGCAGATCGGTGCAGATCGGTGCAGATGGCGCGGCTTGATAATTGCGCCAGTGCTAATTCTACCCGTCAACGGTCCCGGCCTGGCCCCAAGCCCGTGCTCATGCGCTGGCGGCTGCCGGCGCCACGGCCGGTAGATCGCCCGCACGCCGGTACCGGCCAAGGGAAAGCGTCAGCGCGCCGGCCAGCAGCAACATGAAGGACAGTACCAGCAGCGGCGCATCGTAGCTGCCGTGGCGGTCGAACCAGGCGCCAAGCCCGATCGGGCCGATCACCGCGCCAAATCCGTAGCCCGAGAACGCAATGCCAAACAAGGCGCCAAAGGATCGCAAGCCGAAGTAGGAACGCACCAGGTAGGAGATCAGATCACCCTCCGCGCCGATGGTGAGGCCGATCAGCGTGGTGGCGAGCAGCAATGCCTGGTAGTCATGCGCCGAGCGCAGCAGGAAGATGCCCAGCGCGCCACCGCCAAAGAACACGCAGGCGACGAACGGGGCGTGGATCCGGTCGATCAGCACCCCGGTCAGGATACGGCCGATCAGCAGGCCGATGCCCACCATCGAGGCGCTGCGTGCCGCATCCGCCGGGCTGAAGCCGCGGTCGGCGAACATCGCCGGCAGATGGGGACCTAGCGACAGCGTGGCGGAGGACGCCAGCACGAATACCGCCCAGATGGCCCACAGGCGATAGCTGCGCAGTGCTTCAACAAACGGGACGCCATCCACGGCCTGGCCACGAGCGGCGCCCTGCGCCCGTCCGGCCGTCTTGCGCTCACGCAACAGCGAGCATGCCAGCAAGGACAAGGCGATCGATCCCGCGCCGAGCACAACATAGGCAGTGCGCCAGCCGTATCCGGTCACAAGATACTGCGCCGTGGCGGGCATCAGCACGGTGCCCGCCCCCAGGCCGCACATGGCCACGCCAAGTGCGAGGCCAAGACGGCGGTCGAACCACTGCGGCAGCACGGCGAGATAGCCGAGCACCGACGTGGCCGCGCCGAACACGCCAACCACCACCGACAAGCCGACCCACATGGCCTTGCTGCCGTTCTGCAGCGCCATGCTGGCGGTGGCAATGCCGAAGACCACCGCGGACACGGCGATCACGCGCCGCACGCCATAGCGGTCCATCATGGTGCCCACCAGCGGGCTCACCACTGCCAGCCCGAACATCGAGGCCGCGTAGGACAGCGACGCCTCCGAGCGGCCCCAGCCGAACTCGGTGGCCAGCGGCCGCACGAACACGCCGGCGGTCGCGTTGAACAGCGGCGCATAGCCGGCCAGCATGCCGAGCGCCGCGCCTAGCACTACCGTGATATAGGTCCACCTTCCGGCGGGGCACGGTGCGCGATGGGCTTCCTGAATCATGTTGTCTCCTCGGGCGCTGATGGCCCTTTCGTTGCGCCTTCGTTGTGCTTTCGTTGCGCTCGTTGCGCTCGTTGCCTACGCCAGCCCGGTCGTGCTGCCGAGATACGCGCCGGCACCCGGCGCCACCGCATCGAGGCCCAGGCGCCGCAGCATCTGCCGCGCCGTGCAGATGGCCGTCGAGGTGACAGGCACGCCCAGCGCCAGCTGCGCGCGCTCGATCGCGGCGAAAGACGGCATCTGCACGCACGCGGACAGCACCACCGTGTCCACGCCGACGGTGTCCAGGCGCTTCATGTCCTGCAGCAACTGCAGCGGGTCGCGCTCGCCGACTTCCAGGTTGTCGAGGATCGAGAAATTGATCGCATCCTTGACCTCGATGCCCTCGCTCTCGATGTACTCGACCACGGTGCGCGTCAGCGCGTCGCTGTAGGGCGCCATCAGCGAGATGCGCCTGGCGCCAAAGTCCTTCAGCTCCTCGACCAGCGCGCCGGCCGAGGTCATGATCGCGGGCCGGTAAGGCGCGCCGGCAATGGCCGCGTTCAGGTCTTCGATCACTTGCCGGTGGTAGCCACGGCCCATGCACATCGTGGCCACCAGGCAGGCGGTGCTCATCACGTCCACGCGCGCGTCGGCGAGTTCCAGCGCGCAGCGGCCCATGTCGCGGTTCATGCGCTCCAGTTCCTCCGCCACCACGCGGTGCATGCGCACCCGGCTTGAATGAAAGGAGAAACGCTCCGGCAGTTGCTGCATGCGCCCGGCGAAGATGGCCGGCACTTCGCGCTCCATGGTGATGTTGGAGCTGGGGACAATCTGGCCAATTCGGTAATTCATCTTGGGTTCGCTTTAGGTCTGAGGCTCGGTCCGGGCGGGGACGGTGGCCGGCTTGCGCAGAAAAACGCTGAGCGCGGCGCGCAGGGAATCCGGGATGGGCGTGCCCACGCGCGCGTCCAGCCGCACGCAGATCGGGGAGAACATGGCATCGAACACCGGCGCGCCGTCGGGGCGGCGGGCGATGCAGCGGATGTCATAGGCGCGCGTGCGGATGGCTTCGACAAAGCACTCGATGTCGATCACATCGTCCGGCCACAGCGTGCCGATGAACTCAAAGCGCATCGCCTTGCACGGCGTGCCCACGCCATGCGCCTCGCCCAGCCGCCCTGCTCCGCCGGCCATGTGGTCGGCAAACAGGCCGACCGCGCCCAGCAGGTAGTCGGTGAAGCGGCCGGTGTACACCACGCCGGCGGGATCGCAATCGCCCCAGCGCACCGTACGGCGGACCACGAACGGCTGCTCGCTGAGCACATACTCGGTGGCACGCATCATGGCTGCGGTGTGGTGAGATCGCTGACGCCCGCGGCCGCCAGCTCGGCGATCAGGATGGGATACTGCTCGCGCAGCCGGTTCACATCCACGCGACCGGTGCGGGTCATGAAGCGGTAGACGAACTCATGCGGCGTCGCCACGTTCATCCACTCGCGGATGCGCTCATACCAGTTGTACGAAGCCTCCGACGCTTGGATCAGCTTGGCCTTCTGCGGGCGGCGCACGTCGTCGTAGCGCTGCAGGGCCGCCGGCACGTCATCGGGGAACGCCACGATGGCCTCGGCCAGCGCGATCGCGTCTTCCATGGCGATGCGGGTGCCCGAGCCGATCGAGAAGTGGGCGCTGGTCAGCGCATCGCCAATCAGCACCTGGTTGCCAACGTGCCAGGTCCGGTTGACCACGACCGGGAACTGGCGCCAGTTCGAGTGATTGGAGACCAGCTTGTAGCCACCCAGCTCCGCGGCGAACACCGTCTCGAACAAGGCCTGGCGCGCCTCGTTGGACATCGCGTCCATGGAGAAATCCTGCCAGGTCTGGTGATCGCACTCGGCCACGAAGGTGCTCATGGAATCCGAGTACGGGTAGTAGTGCGCCACAAAATAGCCGCCCTTGTACTGCCGGAACACCAGGGCCGGGTTGGGGAACGCCTTCTCCACGCCGTACCAGGCAAAGTGGTTGGTCAGGTTGCGGCGCGTGGTGCCAAAGCCCTCCTCGTTGGACGCCCGCAGCAGCGAGTTGACGCCGTCCGCGCCCACGACCAGGTCGGCGTCGATGGCCGAGAAGTCGCTGATCCGCTGGTTGTACGTCACCCGCACACCCAGCTCGCGGGCTCGCGCCTGCAGCACCGACAGCAACTGGATGCGCGGAATCGCGCCGCCGCCCGCGCCGGGGCGCTTCATGGTGATCGGGGCCTCATGGCTCACGATGGTGTGCTGGTCGCTGAAGCGCATCGCCTTGGCGAGCTCGTCGACCACTGCCGGCGAGGCAGCACGCAGGTTGGACAGCCCGGTGTCGGCCAGCACCACGCCGAAGCCAAAGGTGGCGTTCTCCGGGTTTTGCTCGTAGATGTCGATCTCCACCGACGCCAGCCGCTCCTTGAGCAGGATGGAGAGGAAGAGCCCCGAGGGGCCGCCTCCGATGATGGCGACTTTCATGGCGGCCTTCATGGCGGCTTTCATTGCGCCTCCCCCGGGGAAATCACCAGCGCGTCCATGTCGAACTGGACGATGCGCCCGGCCAGGCCGCCGGTCAGCGCGCCGTACCAGACTGCCGGCTTGAAGCCGAGCGCCTTGCGCCGGAAGTGGATCTGCGGATTGCCGTCGATGCGCACATAGCCGTTTGGCAGCGGCGTGGTGGCATAGCCTTCGGTAGTGCGCGCCACGTCGATCAGCGCGGCGAATTCCGGCACGTCCAGCACGTAGACCGATGCGCGGCCGGCCTGCTCCGGCGCCGTGCCGATCTGCGCGGCCTTGGCCTGCCAGACGGGTTCGATGGAAGTAAAGGCCGTGGCGGCGTCGGCGGCTTTCTCCAGCGCCATGGCGGCCTCGATGGTCAGCCTGGCGTCAAGCGCATCGGCCTCGCTGAACGGGCGCAGCTGCCAGGTGATCTCGATCGGATAGCCGTTGGGATCGTTGAAGTAGATCGACTCGATGACCTCGTGGCGGATCTGGTAGCGCACCGGAATGCCGACCGCCTCCACGCGCTGGCGCCATGCCAGCAGCTCCGCTTCGTCCCGCACGCGCCAGGCGGTGTGCGTGGCGCGGTCCTGGTAGTGCTCGTGTACCGCCAGCCAGTCCGGCCGCTCGGTGCCGATGTAGTAGAAGAAGGCAATGGTGCTGCTGTTGCCGCTGTCGAAGAAGAAGTGCAGGAAGTCCGCATGGTTGTCCGGGCCCCAGCCCTTGGCCGAAATGGCGTGGACCAGCGGCAGGCCGAGCAGGTCGCGGTAGAAATGCACGGTCTCGGCCAGCTTCCAGGTGGGACGCGCGGTGTGGTGCACGCCGTGCAGTTGCACGGACGGCACGCCGACAAGGTGTTTCGCTTCGGTCATTTCACTTCCCTTCGGTTACGGTGTTGCCGGCCGTCTCGGCCTCGAGCAACTGGATGATCTGCTGGCGCAGCAGCACCTTGCTGAGCTTGCCGGATGCGGTCAGCGGGAACTCTCGGATGACTTCCAGCCGTTCGGGCCACTTGAACTTGGCCAGCCCGGCTTCCTGCAGGTATTGGGTCAGTTGCGCCAACGTGAGATCGGTTGCCGGCGGCTCGGGAATGACGAAGGCGCACACGCGCTCGCCATAGACGCGATCCGGCATGCCCACCACGGCCGAGGCCAGCACGCCCGGGTGCAGGTTGATGACGTTTTCCAGCTCCTCGGCGTTGATCTTCTCGCCGCCGCGGTCCACCACATCCTTGATGCGGCCGCAGAAAAAGTAGTAGCGCTTGCCGTCCACCACGCGCGAGGTCATCAGGTCGCCGGAGCGGTAGAAGCCGTCCGCGGTAAAGCGGGTCACGTCTTCCTGCTCGGACTTGTAGTAGCCGCGGATGGTGTAAGGCCCGCGGAACAGGGCCTCGCCGGGCTCGCCGTCGGCCACGGGATCCTCCGTGCCGGGGTACACGAGCTTGACCTCGTCATGCGTGGACACTGGACTGCCGACGGAGGTGTCGCGGATCTCTTGCGGGTCGTGCTTGCGGGCGAACATGATCACGCCTTCGGTCATGCCGAAAATGTGGTGCGTGGGTGAGCCGGTCAGCCGCGTGAGGCCGGCGGCGTTCTTCGTCGCGATGAAATTCCTGCGCGAGCGTGCGCTGGCATCGGACTGCGCCAGCTCCGGCGCAATGCGCGTCAGGATCGGGCCCGCCACGCCGAACCAGGTAGGCTGGTAGTCGCGCACCAGGCCGCGCAGGTTCTCCTCGCTGAGATCCGGGGTGACCGTCAACGTGGCGCCGGTCAGCAGGAACGGCCCGAAGAAGCAGCCCATGTTGAGGTTGTGCATGTACGGCGTGGGGAAGAACAGCACGTCGTCCTTCGTATAGCCATTGCAAGCCGCCACCGCGCGCATGTTGTACAGGTATTCGTTCTGGAAGCGCGGGATGATCTTGGGCACGCCCGTGGTGCCGCCGGAGAGCTGGAACACGGCAGCCTGGAAGGGATCGGGCTTGACGCCCGCCAGGATCTCGCGCGCCCTGGCCAGCGGCATTTCCTCGATCAGGTCGGCCAGCAGCACCGCGCTGCCACGACGCTCGCCACGCGCCTGCAGGATGATGGAAAGGCTCGGCACTTCCGCCTGCATCTCCTGCGCAAAGGCCACGTCGTCGAACTTGGCATCGTCGCCCTGCACCAAGTGCAGGCGCGCTTCGCAAAGATTGCCGAGATAGCCGATCTCCAGCTTGCGGAACGCCTGCAGCGAGCAAAGCGCAATGATGCCCGCCTTCAGGCAGCCAAAGAATGCCAGCAGCAGCTCGTTGCTGTTGCCGCACTGGAACACCGCGCGATCCAGCGGCCGCAGGCCCAGCGCCAGCAGCGCGGCGCCAAGGCGCTCGGTTTTCTCGTCCAGTTCGCGGTAGGTCAGCCGGCCCTCCGGGCCCACCAGCGCGAGCCGGTCCGCGTTGGCCTGGAACGACGCGCGAAATGCGCCGACCAAGGTTTCTTGCGTCAGCACGCCTTCGGCAACATAGCGCCGCAGCCGGTCTTCGTCGGGGTACCTGACGCCCGCCAGTAGCTCCGGGGGCCGTACCGATTGGGATTGCAACATGTCTGTCTACCCTTGCCTGTCTGTTTTTTTACTGGCGCGCCGAACGTGGCCCGACGCGCCGGATGACTTGCCTTACACCATCAGCTCGCGCAGCCACTCGACGATGTGCGCCCCGGCGATACGCTGGCCCGGCTCTTCGTCGCGGCTCAATGCCATGCCATGGTGATTGCCGCGCACGCGGATATGGCGCTTTTCCGTGCTGCCGATCTGCTCGTAGACTGACTCGATATCGGCGGGGAACGTGCACTGGTCTCCGGTGTACTCCAGCAGCAGCGTGGGCTGGTGCACCGCGCCGATGGTCTTGTCCAGCGACGCATTGGAAGTCAGGCCCGACCAGGTCGACAGCCAGGATTCCGGTGTTACCACGCGGGCAAAGCCAACGCTGCCCCAGTTGGAGACAAAGGGATCCTCGCCCCACAGCGATCCCGTCTTGCGGTCCGACGGGTCCAGCGTGATGTCCCAGGAGCGCAGGTCGGCGTCCGTGCGCCAGACGTGGAAGATAGGCGCATGCGCGGCCACGCGCCGGTCCAGATCGGTGCCGCCACCTGCCTTGATGCGCTGGCGGGCGTCTTGCTTGATGTGCAGCAACTGCCTGGCATGCTCGTCGATCCGCCTGACCCGCTCTTCCTGCGCGGCACGATAACGCGCGACAAAATCCGGCGCATAGCTGCCGCGCCCGCTGGCGGCGTCGAAGCCGTTTGCCGCGCAGAACGGGTCGAGCGAGGCATCGGTCTGCATCGGATCGTTCTCGTCGACAACGGAAGGATCGAGCCCGGCCATCAGCAGCTTGCCCTGCCCCGGATGCGGCGACACCAGGATCATGCCGTCGACGGTGGGCATCTGCAGCTCGGCCAGGTTGGTCGGCCGCCCGCCCGGGGTCCTGGCGATGCGCTGCGATGCCGGCGTGAGCGCCTGCTGGTTGTAGAAGGTGTAGAGCGATGCGCCGCCGGAGTTGCCCAGCAGCACGATGCGCTCAAAGCCCAGCTCGCGCAGGTGCGCCATGCCGGCCGCCACGTCGAACAGCGCGATCTCATGCTCCAGGCGCAGGTCGTTGCCGATCGAGCGGGGGCCCTGCACCCAGCAGGCGCAACCGGCGTCGAGGATGAACGGCACGAGGTAATGCGTGATCGCCATCTCGCGGGGGTGCATCACCGAGACGACGGTCTTTTCCTTGCCGGTCGCCGTGAAGAGAAAGCCGAGCGTGCGCTGGCCATCCGCGGTACCCAGCGCATAGGGGACCATCTGGTAAGGGCGCGTCATCAGGCGCGCATCCCACGATGCGCCACGCATGCCTGCTGTTACCTGTGCCTTGATCTGCTCCGTCATGGCGTCTCCTTTGATTAAATGCTACCGTCTCAATAATTTAGGCTTTATTTGATTGCATGTCAATTAATGGTAAACCTTGTCTCGCGCCAACACTGCACCCACCCCACGATGCGCGCAAAAAGAAAGCGGCTGCACCGTCAAGTCGATGGGTAGCCGCCAAGTGTCGGCGTTAGCCGCACAGGAAAGTGCCAGGTGAAAAGCGCGCTAGCCGCCGCTCAGAAGCTATGCCGCAGACCCACCACCGCGCCCAGCTGGTTGGCGCCGGGAACGATCGAGCCGTCGTAGCCGTTGGCACTGAGCGCGGACCCACCCTTGTTCTTCGTGTAGGAAGTCGTCAGGTAGGCGTCGGTGCGCTTGGAGAACCGATATCCGGCCGACAGCACAAAGGAGATAGGATCCTTGGCCGAGGTGTGGTCATTGGTCTTGTACACGGCGCCGGTCAGCGCAACGGCTGGCGTCAGGTTCCAGTTCACGCCGGTCAACATCAGGTCCGTGCGCGACATCGACGCCAGCAACTGGCTCGCCAGCCGGCGGTAGCCCACGTAGACGCTGACCGCTTCCAGATCCACCGCGGCCGCGCCGACATAGCGCCGCTCTGTCTTGCCGGCCGTGGCCGCGCTGCTGCCATTGAGCTGGTCGTACGCGCCGCCCACGCGAAAACGGCCGCTCTGGTAGGTAAAGCCGGCGCTCATATCGCGCCCCACACGGCTGTTGCCCGGCACTTCCGAGCCATTGGCCACGGTGGAATCCACCCCGAAGCTGTACAGCGCCGCTACCGTCAGCCCGCCAAATTTGCCGGTGTACTTGGCCGCGTTGTCCACGCGTCCCGCCAGCCAGTTGTCGTGGCTGAACGACGAGTACTTCGGCGCGACGAACATGGGATCGAACGCGATGATCAGGTCGAACATCAGGTTGTGATGCCGGCCCAGCGTGAACTGGCCATAGGTGCTGCTGTCGAGGCCGACATAGGCCTTGCGCCCAAAGATCCGGCCGCCCTGGGAGGACGATCCGGTATCGAGCACCATGCCGCCTTCGAGCACGAACACGCCCTTTAGGCCGCCACCGAGATCCTCCACGCCACGCATGCCCCAGCGGCTGCCGGCAATATTGCCGGAGGTCATGCGCAAGAGGCTGTCGCCCTGCTTTGCCGCGTTCGGCACGCGGTTCAGGTATTCGATGCCCGCATCCACCACGCCATACATCGTGACGGACGATTGGGCTTGCGCTTGCCCGTGGGTCAGTGCCGCGAGTGTCGCCGCGGCCATGGCCAGTGCTTTGTTCATTACGCCTCCTTGATTGGGTCTTGTCCGCAAGCTGCGATCGGCCTGCGTCTGGTCGTGCGGTCTCCTGACAGGCAGCCTCGACGACGAATGCTCACTCAATCAATTGATATACACTCAATAAATACTATTGAGTTTTGATATGGTGTTAAATAATGGTTTTCCCGGTGCCACGGCATGTCAGGCAGACGCTGCGCAAGCCTCGGGGCCGGCCCGCGACGCTCAAACGCTTGCTTCGCCATGCGCCGCTGGCATACTCGCCATGCGGGTTAGCGCACGTGCCCGCGCATGGCATGGGCTTAAGCTCATCGCGTCAGCGGTGCCACCTTTGTCAGCCCTGATTGAGAACAGACGACATGACCCTGTACTTGCTCTCGCTTTTTATCGGCATCGTGGCTGGCCTGCGCGCCATGACGGCACCCGCCGCCGTCAGCTGGGCGGTCCACGCAGGCTTGCTGGACCTGTCGGGCAGCTGGCTTGCCTTCATGGGCTATCGGTTCACGCCCTGGATCTTCAGCGTGCTGGCCGCGGTGGAACTCATCACCGACAAGCTGCCCGGCACGCCGAGCCGCAAGGTGCCGCAGCAGTTCAGCGCGCGCATCCTTTCGGGGGCGCTGTGCGGGGCCGCGATCGGGGCGGGTGGCGGCTTGCTGGTGGGAGGGGCCATTCTTGGCGCCGTGGGCGCCGTGATCGGCACGCTCGGCGGCGCGGCTGTGCGCGCGCGCCTTGCGGCGATCTTTGGCAGGGACCGGCCGGCGGCGGTGATCGAAGACCTGGTTGCCGTCATCGGCGCGGCGGTCATGGTGCTGTCGCTGGCTTAGGCAGCGATGCCAGCCGGCCTATAAAGGATCGACCAGGCTGCGGATAACCTCCGCCAGGCGGGCCGCGCGTGCGCGCCCCCTCGCGTCCAGGCCAAGCGCGCCGCCCGCGGCCAGCGCCTGCAGGCCGAACGCGGCGTCGGTCATGTCGCGCCACGACGGGTGATCGGCGTGCATGGCCTCGAGCGCCTGCGCGCCGGCCGCCAGGCGCTGCGGGTCGGGCTGCAGCCCTGCCGCCAGGTCTTCCAGTACCGCCGCTGCGTCGAGCAAACCCTTGCGGTTCATATCGGCATCTCCCTCTCGAACTTGATGGCAAATGACCAGTCCCGCAGTGTTTTTTTTGCAGGCCGGACGATGGATTTCGCTGTCGTTGGCAACGCGCCGGGCGCGGCGCCAACCCAGGCGATATGCGCGGACTTTCACCTCTTATTCTCTCAATTGGACCCTGACCCACGCCGCTACGATCTCGAACGTGAAGAGTGAAGCACACGATCGGGATTACCCCCTGGTTCCCGGTCGGTGCGCACCTCTTCTGCGCGAAACGAGGGCAAGATCGGCGCACACAGCCGACAGATCAGCGATCGGGGTGAAGTCAGCATCTTAATGGCCCGTGGCCTCCCACGGCCGTCCCGGCGTACCCGTATCTACCCTCGTGTCGACAGCATCAAGGGCGACGCGACAGCCAGGCGACGGGCACCGGATTTCCTGCCCGGGAACCATCGGCTTGTCGCAATACAACGCACGCCAATGGCGACGCCATCGATCAGTACTTCGCCCGAGGAAGCCCTGCGTGCCGGCCGTAGCATCCGCGCGCAACTGGCTCTCCTCACTAGCCGGGCCGCTTCGGCGGGCCGACCTCCTCCAACACGCAATTAAGGGATTGCAACCATGGCTATTTCCTCGATAGGTGTCGGGTCCAAGCTGGAACACCTTGCTAGACAATCTGCAAAAGGCGGAAGAGACCAAGCTCACCGCCCTGACCAAGAAGGCCACCGTCCACACCACCAAGCTCTCCGCTTATGGTCTGCTGCAAGGGGCGCTGGCTTCGTTCCAGAATGCCGCCAGCGCGCTTGGCACGGCGAGCCTGTACAACAGCACCACCACCACGTCCAGCAGCACCAACGTGCTGGGCGTCGTGGCCGACAAGTCCGCGATGGCGGGCAGCTATGCGGTCAAGGTGACGCAACTGGCGCAATCGCAGACGCTGGTGTCCAACGGCATCACCGACAGCACGGGCCAGTTGCTGGGCAGCGCCAAGATCAAGATCGAGTTCGGGACCACCGAGGGCGCTGTCTTCACGCCCGGCACCGGCACGCCCGCCTCGATCAACATCAACGGCACCAACAACACGCTGACCGGCATCCGCGATGCGATCAACGCGTCCAATTCGGGCGTGACCGCCAGCATCGTCAACGATGGCGGCAGCACGCCGTACCGCATGGTGCTGACGTCCAACGCCACGGGCGCCAAGTCTAGCATGCGCATCTCGGTGGAAAGCAACGGCGCCGGCGACCCCAGCACCATTGCCGGCTTGCTGGCGTATGACCCGGCCGGCACCAAGGCGATGAAGCAGAACATCGAGGCCCTCGATGCCAAGCTGACCATCAACGGCATCGACGTGAGCAGCCCGACCAACTCGGTGCAAGGCGCCGCGCCGGGCCTGACGCTGAACCTGCTGAGCAAGGGCGACAGCACGGTGACCGCCGTCACCGACACCGCGACGATGGCTGGCGCCGTGCAGGGCTTTGTCACGGCCTACAACACGCTGCAGAGCACCGCCGCGAAGCTGTCCGCCTTCGACAAGTCCAACAAGGGCACCCAGTCTCCGCTGCTGGGCGACGCGACCCTGCGCACGATCCAGAACCAGTTGCGCTCCATGTTCAACACGCCGCAAACCGGCGCCAGCGACTCCAGCCTGGTCAACCTGACCCAGATCGGGATCTCGTTCAAGGCCGACGGCTCCATGGGGCTCGACACTGCCAAGCTGAACAAGGCGCTCGCCAGCAACCGGACCGGCGTGGCGCAGCTGTTCAGCGGGGTCGACGGCAAGTCCGGCTATGGCAATCAGCTGGCGGAAATGGCGAAGTCGTTCAGCGCCACGAAGGGCGCGCTGACGACGGCCACCGAAGGCATCAACACCAACCTGAAGGACCTCGACAGCGCCTATACCCGCACCTCCGCGGGCATCGACGCCACGATGTCGCGCTATCGGGCGCAGTTCCAGCAGCTTGACCTGATGATCAACCGGCTGAACTCCACCGCCAGCTACCTCACGCAACAATTCGCGGCGATGAACAACACGTCCACGAAGTAAACGGCACCATTGCCGTCCCGCCTGCGAGGGCGGGACGGCCCCGCGGGCGGCTTACCGTCTCGCTATCCCTCGGTGGCATAACCGTGCGATGCCGCTACACTGTCGCCTGATCCCAGCCAGTCCATCAGGAACCGCCCCACATGCGCGAACAAGAACAGAGCGGAAGCACCCCTCCTTTACGATCCCCCTCGCTGCGCCAAGCCGCAAGCATCCTGGTCGTGCGCGATGGCGCGGCCGGCATGGAAGTGCTGCTGGTGCGCCGCCCCGAGCGCAACGACGACCGCAGCAGCGGCGCCTTCGTCTTTCCCGGCGGCACGCTCGACCCGCAAGACAGAACCCTGCACGATGCCTGCGCCGGCCTGGACGATGCCGCGGCCAGCAAGCGTCTCAAGCTGCCTGACGGCGGCCTGGATTTCTACCTGGCAGCCGTGCGCGAGTGTTTCGAGGAAGCCGGCCTGCTGTTTGCGAGCGATGCCAGCGGCAAGCTGATCGCGCTGGACACGCTGGATGCCACGCAGCAGGCATGGCTGCGGCAATCCGCGCGGCGCGGCGGCCCGGGCATGGCGCAGCTCTGCGAGCGGCTTGGTGTGCGCCTGGCGGTGGACCGCCTGGCGTATCACAGCCACTGGCTGACGCCACCCGGCTTGGCCAAGCGCTTCGATACACGCTTTTTCGTGGCCGTGGCGCCCGCCGGCCAGTCCGCCACGCACGATGGCGACGAAGCCGTGGAGCATCTCTGGGTACGACCGAGCGATGCCATCGATCCGGCGCGTGGCCTGAAGCTGGTGGCCGTGACGCGGCGCACGCTAGCCTCGATTGCCCGCTTCGACACCGCCCAGGCCTGCTTTGACCATGCGGCGCAGCTGCGCGACATTGCGCGCATCATGCCGCGCCTGGCCCAGGGCGGTGGCGGCCTGCGGCCCGTGCTGCCCTCTGAGCCTGCCTATGCCGAGATCGAGCGCATCGACCCGCAAGGCCAGGGCCATGCGCGCTATGAGCTGGCGACCGGCGCCGCGGTGCGGCTGTCCGAGCGCGTCTGGCGCGTCACCGCCGGCAATGGCAGTGTGATGACCGGGCCCGGCACCAACACGTACTTTGTGGGGGACCCCGCGCGCAACGAATGGGCCGTGATCGATCCGGGCCCCGACGACGAAGCCCATGTGGCCGCCGTGCTGGCGGCCGCACCCGGCCCGATCCGCTGGATCCTGGCCACCCACACCCATATCGACCACTCGCCGGCAACGCCCAGGCTCAAGGCCGCCACCGGCGCGCCGGTGCTGGGCCGCCCCGCGCCGCCAACGCCACGCCAGGACCAGACCTTCCAGCCCGAGCGCATCCTGGCGCACGGCGAGCGCCTGGCGCTGGGCGAAGGCTGCACGCTGCGCGTCGTTCACACGCCGGGACATGCATCCAATCATCTTTGCTTCCTGCTTGAGCAAGAAAAGACCTTGTTCACCGGCGACCACGTGATGCAGGGTTCCACCGTCGTCATCAATCCACCCGACGGCGACATGCACGCATACCTGGCCTCGCTGGCCGCGCTGCAGGACGAGGACCTGGAATGGCTCGCGCCCGGCCACGGCTTCCTGATGCCCCGGCCAGCCGATGCCATCCGCACCCTGATCCGCCATCGCATGCAGCGCGAGGCAAAGGTGCTCAACGCGCTGCGCGAGCTTGGCGAAACCGGCATCGATGCCTTGCTCCTGCGCGTCTACGACGACGTGCCGGAACGCATGCTCCCGGTGGCAAAGCGCTCGCTGCTGGCGCACCTGCTCAAGCTGGTGCAGGACGGCCGCGTGCAGGAGGTCGACGAGCAGTGGAAGATAGGGGAGAACGCAGCAGGCTGAAACGCCGCGGAATGCAAACAAAAAGCCGACCTCGATAGGTCGGCTCGGCTTGGCGACAAAGCCGGCTCGGCGTTGTCGTGCTCCCCTCTCCCGCGCGCGGGAGAGGGGCTGGGGGAGAGGGCGGGCGCTCGTTACGCCAGCGTGCTGGACAAAACCATTGGCTTCGCTTCCAGTGGCTCCTAGCCAAACCGCCCCTCTCCTCAACCCTCTCCCCGTGAGGGGAGAGGGAGTAACTCCCGTCGTCATGGCGCGCGGTTTTGGCCCGTTCGGCGGCCTCGGCCGATGCTTCAGGTTTGCTATATGTCTTACTCGGATACCGAAGCCATCAGCAGGTCCGCGGCGGACTCCAGCCGCTCGGGCGCCCCGAACAGCCGCGCCACGATCAAGCCGTTCTGCAGCGCGCCATAGATCACCTGCGCCAGCGCGCGTGGCGTCACCGGATAGACCTTGCCGTACTCCTTCTGCGCGCGCTCGATCAACCCCATCAGCCAGTTCTCGTTCATGCGGTAGAACGCCTTGAGCTCGGCGTGGACCGATTCCGGCAGGCACAGCGTCTCGGTGGACAACATGCCCGCGAGGCAGATCTGGTCGCCGCAGGCCGCGGTACGCAGGAAGTTAAGGTAACCCTCGGCCTGCACGGCAGGGGCAAGCGAGGCGTCCACGCTGCGCAGCCGTTCGGAGATACGGGCGCTGTATTCCTTCACTGCCTCCAGCACCAGGTCGTCCTTGGCGGGGAAGTAATAGTGGATGCTCGACGTCTTCACGCCGACCAGCTCGGCCAGGTCGCGATAGCTGAAACCATTGAAACCGCGCCGGCGGATCAGCACCAGCGTGTGTTCGAGCAGTTGTTCGCGTACGGATTGCGTTTTCATAGCGCGATCTTATCTATCTATCGATAGATCCTCAAGCCAATTTCATGTGCAGTCGCAACAAGCCAGCTTAGTTGGGCCTAAGTTGCACCTTAGTTGCGCTTAAAAGGCCTTAAGTCGGCTCACGCCGGGAGCACTTGCGCCACCACGGTGACCACAGAGCCACTGGCAACGCATAGAACCACCCAGCCAGCCAGGATCAGGAAACTGTCCCGTAAATTCATGATGCACTCCCACTCTATTTCACTCTCATTCTGTTTCCCAAGCGCTATCGGGCATCCGGGCGGCGATCGCCGGGATGCCCTGGCAGCGCTCAGGCATTGGCGCCATCGCTGAACACGTCGAACTTGCCACGCGCGCCATCGGTGTAGGCGTCAACGCCGCGGGCCGGGCTAGCGGACACCCCGCTGCGGTCCAGGCCGGCCACGGTGCGGGCACCGTCCGTGAACGGGTCGAACTTGCCGGTGCGGGCGCCATCGGTATAAGCGTCAACGCTGCGGGCCGGGCTAGCCGACACCCCGGTACGGTCCAGGCCGGCCACGATGCGGGCACCGTCCGTGTACGGGTCGGCCTTGCCAACGCGCAAACCGTCGGCGTACGGGTCGAACTTGCCGGTGCGGGCGCCATCGGTATAAGCGTCGGGTGTGGTGGTGCGGAACACGTAGCCGTACTTGTCACCCGAGAACGTGCTGTCCTTCGGGCCCGAAGCCTGGGCGGTACCCGCCACGAAGGCGGCAGCAAGGGCGGCGGCGGTGATGAGGGTCTTGGCGAAGAGGTTCGAGGTCATGACGTTCTCCATTCACATTGAGGATCCGCGCTTCGGGCGGAATCGATTCGGTACGCTTTGGAACCCTTGCTTTGACTGGCTGTTATCTACCAGTAGATAGATAAGCTGGCCAAAAAAAACGGGGACTCCCCGGGTGCTGCGTTGGATCCTCTTTCCTGCTTCAGCTTTCCTTGCTGGGGCGGAGCAGCGGCTTCCATGTCGTGAATATTATCTACTGGTAGATAGATAGTCAAGGAGTTTTTCAGACCGGATGTCAAATGCCCATAATATGGCGTTAAGTGCACATTGACCAAGTGGAGACGCTCGAAGAAGAAACCGGAAAAACCGGAAAAAGCACCGGTCGTTGCCCATTTTTCACGCGCCGGGAAAGGACGCGGCTGAAAGGAAAAAACGCAACAAGGATTTACAACGTTTTACTACGGCCTCTGAGCATTCACTCCTAGGATGAACTGTGCGGGACGCGGCATAAGCAGGCGTGGGGCGAGTATTCATGCGCCCTGGCCTGCCTTCGCTTGCGTGCCCCGCTGGCCCACCGAGGTTACCGCCCCAGTTTGTCTGGCGTGGCGCAGATGCCAGCTATTCCAGCCAGCCTGTGCCCATGCGTTCCCTGGCTGAGCCACAGGCGACCACCTCCTTACCACCGGAGCAAGAGATGCGCAGAGTACTCACGTTGACGTTACTTGTCGCCGCCGCAACGGCTTCAGGCTTGAGTTATGGCCAGCAAAAGAAGGTCGACCCATACACCGACGGTGCCAAGGCCGGCAAGGCAGATCCTTATACGGATGGCGCCAAGTCCGGCAAGTTCGACCCGTACACGGATGGCGCGAAGAAATCCACGCAAATGGACCTGAATGCCACGCAGGGCAAGCCCGATCCCTACACGGACGGAGCCAAGGTCGGCAAGACCGACCCCTATACGGACGGGGCCAAGGCAGGCAAGGCAGATCCCTATACCGATGGCGCCAAGGCCGGCAAGGCCGACCCGTACACGGACGGCGCGAAATCGAAGTAGCGAGCAGCCGCTAGACGCGGCCACCCACGTCGTTCTCGCCGCTACGCGGCGATGCTGACCCCGGGGCAGAGCCCCGGCCCGGAGCCTTTGCAACGGCAAACCCGCGCGGCCCCTGCCTTGGCCGCGCGGGATACGCTTGCGTGCGCAAGCTAGTCATCCCCCTCCCCGTTAATCACGCCTAGCCGGCCAGGATCCGCTCCGGGTGCCGGCCGCTGGCGCCGAGCAACACGTCCGTGCCCCGCTGCGATGCTTCGCGCGCGCCGACGATCGCCCAGTAGAAGTTGTCGTCGGGCATGCCCAGGCGGTAGCTTGCAAGCGGCACGTTCGGCACCCTGTAAAGAATGTAGATTCTGACCTTGAATTTATCTGACTTATCAGATACTATCCAGCCAGCAGACGGAAGACAGGAGCCAGCATGAAGCACTACACGAAAGAGACCTATAACCTGACGCAGAGCGTCGGGTTCTACCTCAACAGGGCCCGCAATCTTGTGCTGATGGAGATGGACGCCGCCCTGAAGGAACTTGATATCACCGCCCAGCAGATGGGCATCCTGCTGTCGCTGTCGCTCGGCACGGCCACCACCCCGTTCGAGCTGAGCAAGCTGCTGGTGATCGACACCGGCCTGATGACCCGCATCCTCGACAAGCTGGAGCGCAAGGGCCTGCTGACCCGCTCGCGCAGCGTGGATGACCGCCGCGTGGTGAACCTGAAGCTCACCGCCAAGGGCCACAGCGTTGCCAACCAGATTCCGGAGATTGCCCCGGAGGTGCTGAATGCGCGCCTCAAGGATTTCAGCAAAAGCGAGTTCGACGAATTGTTACGCCTGCTCGACAAATTCTCGGCCGCCTGAGCGCGCGTCTTTTTTTAACCATTTATCTGACAAATCAGAAAATGAAAACGCAGACTTCTTGAATGACCGGCCGCGCCCTGCGCTCCGCCAAGGTCCTGCCCCTGCTGCTCAGCGCCTGGCTGGCCGGTTGCGCCAACTACGCGGGCATCTCCAGCGACAAGCACGTCACCGCACCCACCGCGCTGGAAACCACCGCCAGCCTGCCCGCCGAGCAAGGCCACTGGCCCGCGGCAGACTGGGCCGCCCAGTTCGGCGACGCGCAGTTGCGTGCGTTGATTGCAGAAGCGCTCGAAGGCAGTCCGTCGATCGACATGGCCAAGGCACGCCTGGCCGCCGCCGCGGCCTACAGCGAAGGCGCCAATGCCAACACCTTGCCGCGCGTGGACGCCGGTTACACGCTGACCCGCCAGCAATACTCGGGCACCGCCCTCGCGCCCCCGCCCATCGCCGGCTCCTGGCAACCCGAAAACCGTGGCGTGATCAGCGCCAGCTATGAACTCGACCTGTGGGGCAAGAACCGCGAAGCCCTGGCCTCCTCGATTTCGGCACGCCGTGCCGCCGAGGCGGAATCGGAACAGGTCCGCCTGTCCGTCAGCTCGGCCGTGGCCCGCGCCTACAACGAACTGGCCCGCCTGTACGCCCTGCTCGACATCGCCCAGGACGAAGTCAGGCAGCGCACCGCGCTGGCCCGTATCACCCACGCCCGCGCCGCCTCCGGCCTGGACACCGAAGTGGAACAACGCACCGCCGACGCCAACCTCGACGCCAGCAACGCGGCGGTCACGGCGCTTAACGGCGCCGTCCTCAACACTCGCTACCAGTTGGGCGCCCTGCTCGGCCGCGGCCCGGACCGCGGGCTGGCCGTCGCGCGCCCCACGCTGAGCCCCGGCGACGAAGTGCGCCTGCCAGACAACCTCCCGGCCGACCTGGTCTCGCGCCGCCCCGACATCGTCGCCGCGCAAGATCATGCCGCGCTCCGATGCGCGGGTGCTGGCGACCATGGCCTTTGCCGGCTTCGCCGCGGTGTTCTTCATGCGCTCGGGCTACACCACCACCGTCGACACCTGGACGCTGGTGCTGCCCACGCTGTTGCAAGGCATCCCGACCGCGCTGTTCTTCGTGCCGTTGACCGCCATCCTCCTGTCCGGTCTGTCGCCCGACAAGATCCCTGCCGCCGCGGGCCTGTCGAACTTCGCTCGCGTGTTCACCGGCGCCGTAGGCACGTCGCTGGCCAGTACAGCCTGGAACGACCGCAACATCCTGCATCACTCGCAACTCGCGGAGCAGGCCAGCCAGCACAACCCGGTCTTCGTGCGCTCGCTGGAAGCCTTGCAGGCCACGGCCGGCTTCAGCCATGACCAGGCGATGGCGTTCTTCGAGCGCAGCCTCACCACGCAAGCGACCATGCTCGGCTTGAACGATATCTTCTGGATCTCGGGCGTGATCTTCATCGTGATCATCCCGCTGATCTGGTTCACCAAGCCGGCCAAGGGCGGTAATGCTGCCGCCGCTGCGGCCGCGCACTGAAGGTGGCGGGAGCTTGAATGACCTGACCCGGCCCCGGGCCGATCGACGGGAAGGACAAAGCGTCAGTGCGCAATGGCGCACAAGCAGCAAAGCCGGGCAGCGCCGCTGCAAGCCGGGCACCACTGGTACTAGAATTCGATCCAATCCCCGCCACTTCAGGTAACCACCAACACAAGATCAAGAGATGGATATCCATGTGAGCATGCACGGCCGGCAGGGCCTGGCCGGCCAACTCTATCGCCAGTTGCGGGCGGGCATCGTCGACGGCCGGCTGGCGCCGGGCGAACGGCTGCCGTCGACCCGCGACCTCGCCACCCAGCTTGGCGTATCGCGCAAGACCACGCTCGACGTGTTCGAGCGGCTGATTGCCGAGGGCTATCTGCGCGCCCGCGCCGGCGACGGTACCTTCGTCGCCCACGAGATGACGGGCCTGGCGCCCTCGCCGTCGCCGCTGTCCCCCAGCCCCGGCGCCGGCTCGATCTGGGAGCACCTGCCCGACGTCTTGCCCAGGACCGCGCCCGGCGCCGCGCCCGCGTTCGACTTCGTAGGTGGCGTCACCGACAAGGGCTTGTTCCCGTTCGACAAATGGCGCAGCTGCGTGAGCCACGCGCTACGCGTGCAGGCCCGCGGGCTCGGCAGCTACCGCGACCCCGCCGGGGAGCAGGAGCTGCGGCTTGCCGTGTCGCGCTACCTGGCGTTCAGCCGTGCCGTGGTGAGCAACTGGCAGGACGTCATCATCACGCAGGGCGCGCAGCAGGCGATCGACCTGATGGCGCGGGTGGTCATCCGCCCGGGCGATGTGGTGGCGGTGGAGGATCCCGGGTATCCGCCCGCGCGCATTGCGTGCTCCGCGCTGGGCGCGCAACTGGCCTATGTCCCGGTGGACGCGCAGGGGCTGGTGGTGGACGCCCTGCCGGACAACGCGCGCATTGTCTACGTCACGCCGTCCCACCAGTTTCCGCTGGGCATGGCCATGGGCCTGGAGCGGCGCGTGGCGCTGCTCGAGTGGGCGCAACGCCGCGGCGCGCTGGTGCTGGAGGACGACTACGACGGCGAGTACCGCTTCATGGGCCGCCCGATGGAGTCGCTCAAGAGCCTGGACAAGACGGGGGTGGTGGCGTACGTGGGGACCTTCTCCAAGACGATCTTCCCGGAGCTGCGCATTGGCTACGTGATTCCCCCTGCGCCGCTGGGTACCGCCGTGCGCCGGGCCAAGCAGGTCGGCGACTGGCACAGCTGCACCATGACACAGACGGCGCTGGCCAAGTTCATGCTCGACGGCTACTTCGCCAAGCACCTGCGGCGCATGCACAAGGAATACGCCGCGCGCCGCGCCAAGCTGCTTGAGCACCTGGAAGGTCCGCTGAGCCCGTGGTTCACGGCCCACGCGCCGGCCGCGGGGATCCACATGGTGGCGCACCTCAAGATGCCGCTGGACGAACGGGCGCTGATCGCGCGCGCCGCTGCCGCTTCGATCGGTCTTTACGGCATCGCAGGCATGTATGGCGGGCAGCCCCCGGCGCCGGGGATCCTGTTTGGCTACGGTGGCATCAGCGTGGCGGACATCCACGCCGGCATGGAAAAGCTGGCCGGGGCGCTAGCGGCGGCCGGCTAGCGGACAGCTTCCCACTGGTTACCTCATATTAGAGAAAACTGGCTATTTTATATAACCAGTTGCCGTCCTAATCTTGTTCCTGTCGCGCCCCCACCCTGCGGCGCAAAGCACAAAAAACAGGAGCAAACCATGGAACAACGCCTCGACTTCTACAAAGCCAGCCCCGCCGCCATCAAGGCCCTGATCGGCGTGGAAGACCGCATCGGCAAGAGCGGCCTGGAACAGCCGCTGGTGGAGCTGGTGCGCCTGCGCGCCTCGCAGATCAACGGCTGCGCCTATTGCATCGACCTGCACACCACCGACGCGCGCAAGGGCGGCGAAGACGACCGCCGCCTGGCCACCCTGTCGGTCTGGCGCGAAACGCCCTTTTTCTCCGAACGCGAACGTGCCGCGCTGGCCTGGACGGAAGCCGTCACGCTGGTCGCCCAGGACCATGTGCCCGATGCCGCATGGGAAGCGGTCCGCCCCCACTTCGGCGACGCCGAACTGGTCGACCTGACCCTGCTGATCTCCGCGATCAATAGCTGGAACCGCTTCGCCATCTCGTTTCGCAAGACGCCGGCCTGAACCCGGGGAGACGAAAAACATGACCCATTCGAAGATTGGGCGGGCCGTGTCCCGCCTGGCGATTGCCAGCATGATGCCGGCCGTGCTGGCACTGCTGGGCCCGGGCACCGTGCTTGCCCATGCGCCGGACGGCCAGCTTGGCAAAGCCGAGGAAACCGTGCAGCCGCTGATGAAGCAGCCGATCAAGCTGCCGCTGCCCCAGTGAACTGGCGGCCAGCCCCGGCCGCAGCCGCAATCCCCCTGCCCGCCGTCCCCGCCGTCCCCGCCGTCCCCTACCCGGGAGACCGGCGGAACGCGATGCCAAAGCGGTTGAGGCTATTGACCGCGGTGACCAGCAAGGTCAGGTCCACTATCTCCCGCTCCGAAAAAACCCGCCTCACCGCTTCCCACACGGCGTTCGGCACCCCCGTGCCGGCGATGTCCGTCACCGCCTCGGCCCACGCCAGTGCCGCCCGCTCGCGATCCGTGTAGAGCGTGGTCTCGCGCCAGACTTCCAGCATCTCCAGCCGCGCCGCCATCTCGCCGTCCTTGCGCGCCCGCGCCGAATGCAGGTCCACGCAGTACGGGCAGCCGTTGATCTGCGACACGCGCAGGCGCACAAGGTCCACCAGCGAATGCTCGAGCCGGTAGCGCTCGCTGCGTCTGTCGAGGCGAAGCAATAGTTCGGTGCTGAGCCGGTTGGCCCGGTGGCTGTCGAGCCGCAATGTCATGCCGATCTCCCCTGCCGGCCCGGCCGGACGGCAGGACCCATGCCACAGGCTAGAGCCGCCGACCGGTGCAAACAATAGCCATTTTTACGCCGATGCAGGTAGCCAGCGGCAGGAGGGGCTTACCGCTCGCCGGCGTCCTCGGATGCCGCCTGCGAAGCCCTGGCCTTGCGCGTCACGCTCCTGACCGGGATGCCGATCATGGTGGCCGCGCCGCCGTCGCCAAGCGCCCGGGTGAGCGCGGCGGGCTTCTCCACCAGATCCTGCAGGCTATATGCGTCCAGCACCTCGAAATAAGCCCGCAATGCCGCGGACAGCACGCCGCGCAAGCCGCACACACGGGTGATGATGCAGTGGTTGTCGTCGCCCTGGAAGCACTCCACCAGGTTGAAATCCGACTCCATGGCCCGGATCACCTCGCCCACATTGATCTCCGACGCCGGCCGGCCCAGCTCGATGCCGCCGGCGCGCCCGCGCACCGTATGCAGGAAACCCGCCTGGCCAAGCTTTTGCACGATCTTGATCAGGTGGTTCTTGGGAATGCCGAACGCATCCGCGATGCGCTGGATGGTGACCAGCTCGCCCGGATGGACCGCGACATAGATCAGGGTCCGCAGACTGTAGTCGGTGTAGTCGGTCAGTCTCATGGAAAAGTCCGGTTCGCGGCGGTGATGTATGGGGCGGCCAGGATGGGGTTCCGGCGGGCATTGCGCCTTACTGTGAAGGCCGTCGCAGTCTAACATGGACTCCCGATGCATCTTTGCGCGCCGCCGCAAATTTTATGTTGCATTGCCAATGCATGTTTAATAAAATGGGCGCCAAGGCGTCGCCACCCGGCCGCATCCACACTGCACCAAGATTGCACCTGGACCGCGCGCCGCAACCGCACCAAGGTGCGGCGTCTTTTATCTTTTTTGTTGCATTATTTGTACATCTTTGGAGGTTGCCGTGCTGTCTGAACAATCGAGACCCCTGATCGACGCAAGCGTCCCCGTGCTGCGCGAACATGGCCTGGCCATTACCCAGGCCTTCTATCGCAACATGTTTGCCGATCGGCCCGAGCTGACCAATCTGTTCAACATGGGCAACCAGGCCAACGGCTCGCAGCAGCAGTCGCTCGCCTCCGCGGTGTTCGCCTACGCGGCCAACTATGGCGACAACAGCGCCCTGGCCCCGGTCGTCAGCCGCATCGTGCACAAGCACGCGTCGGTCGGCATCAAGCCCAGCCACTACGCCATCGTCGCCCGCCACCTGCTCGGTGCCATCGGCGAAGTGCTTGGCGACGCCGCCACCCCGGCGCTGGTCGCCGCATGGGACGAAGCCTACTGGCTGCTCGCCGCCGAACTGATCGCCGCGGAATCCCGCCTCTACGAGCGCGCGCAGACCGGCCCCGATCACCGCCAGCCCGTGCGCATCGTCGAGCGCGAAGCGCAAAGCGCCGACATCACCGCCTTCACGCTCGAAGCCATCGGCGGCACCACGCTGGCCGACTTCCTGCCCGGCCAGTACATCTCGGTCGTGGTGGAACTCACGCCCGGCGCCTTCCAGCAACGCCAGTACAGTTTGTCCGACGCACCCAACGGCAGCACCTGGCGCATCTCGGTCAAGCGCGATCGCGGCAATGGCGAGGACCTGCCCGCCGGCGCAGTCTCGAACTGGCTGCACGAAAACGCCCGCGAAGGCGACGTGCTGATGGTCAGCCAGCCCTTCGGCGACTTCGCCCCGCGCATCGAGTCCAGCACGCCCATCGTGCTGCTCTCGGCGGGCGTCGGCGTCACGCCCATGATCTGCGCGCTGAACGCCGTCGCGCAGCGCAACCCTTCACGCAAGGTCGTGTTCGGCCACGCCGCGCGCATGGTCTCGCACGTGGCGCACCTGAAGGACATCAAGCATGCCGCCCGCAACCTGCCCAGGCTGCGCACGCACTTCTTCCTGGAGTCCGCAGAGCCGGCGGAATTCCTGGCGCAACCCGCCCTGCCCGGCCGCATGGATATCGACGTGATCCTGGCCGACGACGATCTTGCCGATGCGGACTTCTACCTGTGCGGGCCGCTGCCGTTCATGCAGGCACAGCGGGCGGCGCTGCACGCGCGTGGGGTAAAGGCGGAACGGGTGCACCGGGAGGTGTTTGGGCCGGATTTGCTGGATGGATTGGTGTAACGCCAAAAGCGCACGGCCGGCAGGCGCCGGCCCTCACAACCTCAGGAAGCCAGCCCTTGCTGCCGCGGGAACCGCAGCGCAAACCGCACCAGCCCGGGCGTTGGGCAGCTGGCCTCCACGCCGCCGCCATGCAGCGCCATGATGGCCTTCACGATGGCCAGCCCCAGGCCATTGGATTCAGTGACCCGGCTGCGTGCGGCGTCGCCGCGATAAAAGCGGTCGAACAGCCGGTCCAGCTGGCCCTGTGGAATGGCTTCGCCCTGGTTCTCCACCGAGATGACGACCCCATCAGGCTGCTCGGTGCCGCTGAGCCGCACCACGCTGCCCGGCGCGCCATAGCGCACGGCGTTGACCACGAGGTTGTTGATGGCGCGGCGGCACAGCAGCGGATTGGCCCAGAGCGTGCCGAGCGCCTCCACCTCGAATGTCATCGCCTTCTCGTCCGCCGGCCCTTCGAAATACTCGGCGATCTTGTTGAGCTCATCGGGCAGCGACACCTGGGCGCGCTCGATGACCAGGCCGGCGTGGTCGGCCTGCGCCAGGAACAGGATGTTCTCGGCGATATGGCCGAGCCGGTTCAGCTCCTCCAGGTTGGACTCGAGGACTTCCTGGTACTCCTCGGGATGGCGCGACTGGCTCAACGTCACCTGGGTCTGGCCGATCAGCGCGCCCACGGGCGTGCGGATCTCGTGGGCGAGGTCGGCGGAGAACTGGGATAGCCGCTCGTAGCCATCGGCCAGGCGGTCCAGCATGGCGTTGAATGCGCCGACGAGGCTGCGCAGCTCGGCCGGAGCATCCCGCTCGTCAAGGCGCACCGCGAGGCTGGCGGGGCTGATCTCGGCGGCGCGCGCGGCGATGCTGCCAACCGGCTTGAGTCCGCGCCGGATGGCGAAGAACGCGAGCGCGGTCGCCGCCAGCATGCCGACCAGCGCGGCCAGCACCACGCGGTCGCGGTAGGCGGCGAGCATCTGCACTTCGTTGCTCATCGGATGCGCGGCGATCACCTCGACCACGCTGCCGTCCTCATTGGAGCGCGCCATCGCGGCCGCCCAGTGCACCGGCACGCCGTTGTCCAGCCGGGTGCGCAGGATGCTGGCCGCGGTCGGGCCGGCGCCATCGCCCGGCGCCCAGGCGCCGAGCTTTGCCGGCACCGGCAGGTTGTCCGGGTTGACGTGGATAAACGGCGGTTCTCCCGGCTTGCGGAAGATCAGCACGTCGCGCTCGGCGCCAAGCATGGATTCGAACAGCAAGGGCCGGTCCTTGAGCTCGCCGACCGTGTACACATCGCTGGCCAGCCGGCGGAAATGCGCCACGCGCCCGATCAGCTGCAGATCGGCACGGGCTTCCATCGAGGTCTTGGCGGACTGGTAGAAATACATGCCCAGCGCACCGATCACCACGCAGGCAATCGCCGCGAACGACAATGTGGTGCGCGCGGTCAGCGAGCGCGAGGACCAGGCTTTCACGCGCCCTCGCCAAAGGTATAGCCGATGCTGCGCACCGTATGGATGAGCTTCTTGTCGAAGGGCAGATCGACCTTGGCGCGCAGCCGCTTGATGGCCACGTCGACGACATTGGTGTCGCTGTCGAAGTTCATGTCCCACACCTCGGCGGCAATCAGCGTGCGCGACAGCGCCTCGCCCTGGCGCTTGACCAGCAGGTGCAGCAGCAGGAATTCCTTGTTGGTCAGCACGATCTCCACGCCCTGGCGCGTCACTTTGCGGCGCAGCACGTCGAGCTTGAGGTCGGCGAACTCGAACAGCTCCGCCTCGCGCACCACGCCGCGCCGCAGCAGCGTGCGGATGCGCAGCACCAGCTCGATGAACGAGAACGGCTTGACCAGGTAATCGTCGGCACCGAGCTCAAGCCCGTGGATGCGGTCGTTGACGTGGTCGCGCGCGGTCAGGAAGATCACCGGCAGGTCGCGCCGCGCGCGCAGCGTGCGCATGATTTCCCAGCCGTCGATGCCGGGCAGCATCACGTCGAGCACGACGAGGTCGTAGGAATGCTCCAGCGCCATGTGCAGGCCGTCCGTGCCGGTACGCGCGAGATCCACGGCGTAGCCGCTTTCGCGCAACCCCTTCTTGAGGTAATCGCCAGTCTTGGGGTCGTCTTCGATGACGAGGATGCTCATGATGCGCAATGCCATTCAACGGTATGCTGCCATTCTAGCGGCGGCCGGAGCCGCGGTTTATGACATTTTGGTCATCAAAAAGTCACTCGGGCGACCTGCCCACTACCCTAACCTACGTAGCACTTTCCACGCACCAGGAGTTCCAGGATGAAGATCGTTTCGAGCAGTTTGACGCGTACCTTGGTTGCCCCGGCGCTGCTTGCCGGCGCCATGTTTGCCGCAGCCCCCGCGGTGCTGGCCCAGCCCGCTCCCCCCGCCGCTCCCGCCGCCACGCCCATCGGCGTGCGCGGCACCGTGACCGCCTTCGCCGGCGACACGCTGAAGGTGCGCACGCGCTCGGGACAGGACCTGGAAGTGGGCCTGACCAAGGACACGGCGGTGCGCGCGGTGACGCTGTCCAAGGTCGATGAGATCAAGGCCGGCAGCTACATTGGCTCGGCCGCCGTGCCGCAGGCGGACGGCTCGCTCAAGGCGCTCGAGGTGCACGTGTTCCCGCCCAGCATGCGCGGCAGCGGCGAAGGCCACCGAGCGTGGGATCTCGGCAAGAACAGCAGCATGACCAACGGCACCGTGGGCAACGTGGTGGTCAGCAACGGCCGCACCATCACCGTGAAGTACCCCGACGGCGAGAAGCGCATCGTGATCCCCAACGACGTGCCCATCGTCAACCTGGAACCCGGCGACCGCTCCTTGCTGGTTCCCGGCGCGCACATCGTGCTGTTTGCCAGCAAGGGCGCCGACGGTGCGCTGACCGCGCGTTTCATCTCCGCGGGCAAGGGCGGCGTCGTCCCGCCGATGTAAGGCCTGCTAGCCATGCGCAAGCTACCCTCCTCCAAACCCGCGCGGCGCGCCATCGTCCACCCGCTGGTGGTACGCGCCACGCACTGGGTCAATGCCTTCGCCATGACCTGCATGGTGATGAGCGGCTGGGCGATCTACAACGCCTCGCCGCTGTTTGCCTTCAAGTTTCCGGCATGGGCGACCGTGGGCGGCTGGCTGGGTGGCTCGATCGCATGGCATTTGGCGGCCATGTGGCTGCTGTTTGCAAATGGCCTCGTCTACCTGGTTTATGGCCTCGCCACGCGGCATTTCCGGCGCCACTTCCTGCCGCTTGGCGCGCGCGGCGTCTTGCGTGATGCATTACTGGCCATCCGCCTGCGCCTGCCGCATCGGCCCGGTGCCTACAACGCGGTGCAGCGGCTGATGTATGTGGGCGTGCTGCTGCTGGGCGTGCTGGTCGTGGCGTCCGGGCTGGCCATCTGGAAGCCCGTCCAGCTGGACTGGCTGGCGGCGCTGTTTGGCGGGTTCGACACGGCGCGCCATGTGCATTTCTTCGCCATGGCGGGAATCGTCGGCTTTGTGGTGGTTCACCTGGCGCTGGTCATCCTGGTGCCGGCCACCTTGTTGCCAATGCTGACCGGACGCGCCGGGCGCGCTGGCCATGGAGATGTCAAAGCATGAGCGCCCCCAACGATGACAAGCGGATCGTCATGCCGGCCTCGGAACCCCTGCGCGCGGCCGATTTCAAACCCCAGCTCGCGCAGCTCCAGCGGCGCTTGTTCCTGCGCTCTTCGCTATCGCTAGGCGCCCTGTCCATGCTGGCGGGCTGCACCTTGCAGGATGGCGATGCCGTGGACAAGGTGCTGTGGTCCATGTCGCGCTGGAACGATCGCGTGCAGGCCTGGCTGTTCAACCGTAACCGGCTCGCCCCCACCTATGCGCGCAGCCAGATCACGCAGCCCTTCCCGTTCAACGCCTTCTATCCCGAGTACGACGTACCCGAGGTCGACGGCACCGACTACCGCCTCGAAGTTTCCGGGCTGGTTGCCGACAAGCGCGCATGGAGCCTGGCGCAACTGCGCGCGCTGCCGCAGGCGGGGCAGATCACGCGGCATATCTGCATCGAAGGCTGGAGCGCGGTCGGCGAATGGCGCGGCGTGCCACTGCGCACCTTCCTGGAGCGCATCGGCGCGGACACCACCGCCCGCTATATCGGCTTCAAATGCGCGGACCGCTACTACTCCAGCCTCGACATGGAAACCGCGCTGCACCCGCAGACCATGCTGGCGCTGGATTTTGGCAGCGAGCCGCTGCCCGCCAAGTATGGCTACCCGCTCAAGCTACGGGTGCCGACCAAGCTAGGCTTCAAGAACCCCAAGCATATCGCCGCGCTCTTCGTGACCAACGAGAATCCGGGCGGTTATTGGGAAGACCAGGGCTACAACTGGTTCAGCGGGCTGTAGGACAATAAAGCACCGCCGCCGGCAAGTGACGAACTCCGGGTGATGCACTGTATGCCGGGCACCAAACACGGTGTCTGGTGTGCGCGTTGCCACACTCACGAAGGGCGCCAAGCATTCCCACCGTCGCCACACATGGGTAATATCAAGGCCATGCGCGCCGCCACCCTGGCCGGTGCGCAGTCTGGATAGCGCAAGCCCGCCTGATCTCCCGCCGCGGGCACCAGCACGCGAACGAGGGAGACCATGGCTCCATTGGCTTCATTGGCATCATTGGCATCGGGCGGCAGCCCCTACCGGCAACTCTGGCACCTCACCTCGGAAGGATGGGGCTACTGCGCGCTCGGCACCTTCAGCCACGACGGCCTGCCCCCGGAGTGGCGCGCCGTACTGCCCATGCTGCCGCTGCGCGACCGCTACTCTCCCGTGAAAGCCGCGCGCATGGTGCTGGTCACCATGCAGATCCGCGGCGCGGCGCCTGCATCGGCAAAGCAGTCCGATCCGCAGCGGCCGTTGTATTACGTTTATCAGGCTTGGAGTACGCAGTTGGTGGCTTGAGCGGCTCCTTCAGCGCGGGACCGGCAATGGCGTGTCAGCGTTCGCGCTCCCCTCTCCCCATGAGGCTTGGGTGTGCCCACATTTTTTGAACAACTAGCTGTTCTCCCTACACCCATCTCCACCGGACAGCTATTCATCCTGCTGGA
>NZ_JBIUHC010000045.1:0-65056 GCF_044627735.1 Cupriavidus sp. CuC1
TTTTGCCTACTTTTTTGGCAAGACAAAAAAGTAGGTCGCCTCCCCGAAGGGGAGGTGAAACTGCAGTTGCCCTTGACGTTAAGCCATTGAATTTGAATCTGATTTTGCAGTTGCAGTTGCAGTTGCAGTTGCGAGGACCAAACGCCACATCCAACGCCCGCCCTCTCCCCCGCCCCCACTTGACACGATTGCTCTCCCACAAGTGGGGAGAGGGGAACAAACCAAGGGACAAGAAATCAACGTGCCAGCACGCCCCGGATCGTATCCGCCAGGTCCTTCGCCAGGAACTTCGACACGTAAGCATCTGCCCCTACCTTGCGCACGTGGTCTTCGCTGGCCGTCCCGGACAGCGAGGAGTGAATCACCACCGGGATCGACTTGAAGCGCGCGTCCGCTTTGATCTTGCGGGTGAGCGTGAAGCCGTCCATCTCGGGCATTTCCAGGTCGGTCAGCACCAGCGCGATCTCGTCCTGCACGGTGCGGCCGTTGGCAGCGGCGTGATCGGCGATCTCGCCCAGCTGCTGCCAGGCTTCCTGGCCAGTCTTGGTCATCAGCACCGGCACGCCCATGGCCTTGAGGCCTTGCTCGATCAGGCTGCGGGCAAAAGCGGAGTCGTCGGCGGCCAGGATCTTGGTGCCGGGGCGCAGCTTCACTTGCGGCCCCACGGTCTTGGGATCGACTTCCGGCTGGCGCGTCGGCAGCACGTCGCGCAGGATCTGCTCCACGTCCAGCACCTGCACCAGGCGCGGGTTCGCGGGATCGGCCTCGTTATGGAGCTTGGCGATGCTGGTCACCATATCGCCCCGGACGCTGGTCTCGGCCGAGACCACCTGGTTCCACTCCAGGCGCACGATCTCTTCCACGGCTTCCACGGCAAAGCCCTGCGTGGAGCGCGCGTATTCGGTCACCAGCAGGATATTGAGGCCGGTGCGCGGCGTGCATCCCACCATCTTGGGCAGGTCGATCACCGGAATCACCTGGCCGCGGATATCGGCCATGCCGAGCATGGCCGGGCCGCCGCCGACCACGGTGGTGACCTGGGGCATTACCAGGATTTCGCGGACCTTGAAGACGTTGATGCCGAACAGTTCGCTCTGCGCGGACTGGTCCGACTCGCCCAGGCGGAACAACAGCAACTCGAACTGGTTGTTGTTGGTCAGGTTGGTCCGTTCGTCGATGTCTCTCATCGAGCTGCTCATACGCTTCCTTTGTCCCCGCAATGCGCGGGCTCGCTGCGCGGTGTTGATCGTTTCCCCGGGCCCGGCGGCGCTGCGTGGCTCCAGCGGCGCTTGCCCTGGAGCGGCGCGCTGCAATGACGGGCCACTGCTCCGGCTAACGGCCAATCCCCGGGGAAATTTAGCGGCAAAGCGGCAATGGACAGACGATTTAACGCCTCACCCCACTAAAGTGCGGGATGAGACAGTCCCGCCGGTGCGGCGGGCTTGGGAATCAGGCCAGCTCAGGCCAGCTTGTGCCAGCTGCGGCCGTCGCGCGCCAGTAGCGCTTCGGCGCCCCGGGGCCCGTCGCTGCCCGCCTTGTAGCCTTCCACCTCCGTGCCCTCCTCGCTTTCGCGCCAGGCATCCAGGAAGGGTTGCACCGCGCCCCAGCCGTTCTCGATATTGTCGGCGCGCTGGAACAGCGTCTGGTCGCCCATCAGGCAGTCGTAGAGGAGGGTCTCGTAGCCGGTGGAAGGCCGCATCTGGAAGAAGCTGGCATAGGCAAAGCCCATCTGCACGTTGTCGATCTCCACCGCCGGGCCGGGGCGCTTGGCCTGGAAATCGAACCACATGCCCTCGTCCGGCTGGATCTGGATGATCAGGTAGTTGGGCTTGAGCCGGTCCACCTGGGTATCGCGGAACAGCGACGAGGGCGCCGGCTTGAAGCAGATCGCGATCTCGGTGTCGCGCACGCCCATGCGCTTGCCGGTGCGCAGGTAGAACGGCACGCCGTCCCAGCGCCAGTTGTCCACCATGACCTTGATGGCCACATAGGTCTCGGTGCGGCTGGCGCGCGCCACATTGGGCTCGCTGCGATAGCCCGGCACGCTCTCTCCGGCCAGCGTGCCGGCGCGGTACTGACCACGCACGGAATTGGCCAGCGCTTCCTTGCGCGACTGCGGGCGAATGGCACCGACCACCTTGGCCTTCTCTGCGCGCACGGCGTCGGCGCCGAACGCGGCCGGCGGCTCCATGGCCACCAGCGCCAGCAGCTGGAACAGGTGGTTGGGCACCATGTCGCGCAGCGCCCCGGTGTGCTCGTAGAAATCGCCGCGCTGCTCCACGCCCACCGTCTCCGCCGCCGTGATCTGCACGTGGTCCACATAGTGGTTGTTCCAGAACGCCTCGAACAGCCCATTGGCGAAGCGGCTCACCAGGATGTTCTGCACGGTCTCCTTGCCGAGGAAGTGGTCGATGCGGTAGACCTGCTCCTCGCGCATGGCGCGCAGCACGCGCGCGTTGAGCGCCTGCGCCGACTTGAGATCGGTGCCGAAGGGCTTCTCGATCACCACGCGGCGGAACGCACCTGGCGCCTCATGCAGCAGGCCGGCCGCGGTAAGGCGGTCGACCACCTCGCCGAAGAAGCGCGGCGAGGTGGCGAGGTAGAACACCGCGTTGCCGGTGCCGGCGGCCTTGATGCGCGCCTCGATAGCGGCGTAGGTCTGGTCGTCGAGAAAGTCGCCCTGCAGATAGCCGACGCGCCGAGCCAGGGGATTCCATAGCTTCGGGTCGAACGTCTTGACCTTGGGCTTGCCTTTGCCGCCTTGCACCCCGCCCTCGCTGCCCGGGCGGGCCCGGGCGCGGATGCCCTGCGCGAGCCGCTCGCGAAACGCGGCGTCGGTCATCGCGTTGTGGTCCACGCCGACGAGAGCAAGGTCATCGCCCAGCAGGCCGTCGCGCCGCAGGTTGTAAAGCGCGGGCACCAGCAGGCGCTGCACCAGGTCGCCATGCGCACCGAACAGGAACAGCGTGGCGGGCGGCGGCTTGGGAATGGCGGCCTGGCTCTGGCGCTTGCGGGCCGCCATTACCTGGGCTCCCCGCTGGCGTTGCCGCCACCATGCCCTTCCACATGCCCGCCAAAGCCAAAGCGCATGGCCGAGAGCAACCGCTCGCCATACGTATGATCCTGCCGCGAGCGGAACCGCGCGAACAGCGCGCTGGCCAGCACCGGGACCGGCACAGCCTGTTCGACAGCCGCGTCGATCGTCCAGCGCCCCTCTCCGCTATCAGCGACTTCCCCGGAGAAACGCGACAGCTTGACGTCGCTGGCAAGCGCCTGCGAGGTGAGATCGAGCAGCCACGAGGACACCACGCTGCCGCGCCGCCACACCTCGGCGATATCGGCCAGGTCGAGCTGGAAGCGCTCGGCTTCGGGCAGGCTCTCCGAGGCCTTGGTCTTGAGGATGTCGAAGCCCTCGGCATAGGCCTGCATCAGGCCGTACTCGATGCCGTTGTGGACCATCTTCACAAAGTGGCCCGCGCCCGCCGGCCCCGCGTGGATATAGCCGCGCTCGGCGCGGTCGTTGGCCGGGTTGCGCCCGGGCGTGCGCGGGATGTCGCCATAGCCCGGCGCCAGCGTATTGAACAGCGGGTCAAGCCGGCTCACGACCTCTTGCTTGCCGCCGATCATCAGGCAATAGCCGCGCTCCAGCCCCCAGACGCCGCCCGAGGTGCCCACGTCCACATAGTGCAACTGCCGCGCGGCCAGTTCGTCCGCGCGCCGGATATCGTCCTTGTAGAAGGTGTTGCCGCCGTCGATGATGACGTCGCCGGGCTCGAGCAGGCCCGCCAGCGCGGCGATCATCTGCTCGGTAGTGTCGCCTGCCGGCAACATGACCCAGATCGCGCGCGGGGCGGCCAGCTTGCCGACCAGCGCCTCGATGCTGGTGACGCCGACGGCACCGTCCGCCTCCAGCGCCTGCACCTTGTCGGCGCTACGGTTGTACACCACCACCTCGTGCTGCGCGCGCAGCAGCCGCCTTGCGATGTTCGCGCCCATGCGCCCGAGCCCTATGATTCCGAGTTGCATATCCGGTCCTCTCACTGAGTCAATGGTGATGAAACTGGTGACGAAACTGGTGACGAAACCCTCCCCCGCCACGGGGCATTGTCCACTTCTCCGAGCGCACTTGCACAGGCAGCAGCCGGGCCGCAGCCGAGCCGCCTACGTGCTATTTAGCGCACTTCGTGGCCTGCCCCGGCTCACGCCCGAGCACACATATAGCGCTAAATTCCGCAACCCCGATTTACACCAACTAAACAGGCGCTTAAAATTGCCCAGCCAGCATCGGCGGACTTGCATACGACCGGGCGGCTCCGATTTCACCGGCCAGCTACTGGGGACAAAGGCCGGCTAACCGCCCCTTAGCCATGTCCCTGCTCATGCTGCCAGTCCACCACCCACGCCCCGCCATGCCGATCCGCCGTCTCGAGTAGCGCCAGCATCACACCCTCGCTACCCGCTTCGCAATCGCCCCAAGACCGCACTATCCCGCGCGCCCTGATCCTGGCGCGCCCCGGTTCGTTGTCCGGGCCCTGCGCTTTTACCGCCAAGACACTCGCCTTCGCATCGCCATGTCCGCAAACAGCACGACCCTCGCCGCCCCCGAATCCGGGGAACACCAGCAAGGCAGCATCAACCGGCGCATCGTCGCCATCGTCTTCTTCAATTTCATTGCCTACCTGACGGTCGGCCTGCCGCTGGCGGTGGTGCCTGGCTTCGTCCATGGCGATCTCGGCTATGGCACGGTCGTGGCCGGGCTGGCGGTCAGCATCCAGTACCTGGCCACGCTGCTGAGCCGGGCTTACGCCGGCAACCTGTGCGACCTGCAGGGCCCCAAGAAATCGGTCACGCTCGGGCTCACGCTGGTTGCCGCCAGCGGGCTGCTGGCGGTGTTGTCCAGCCTGTTCGTGTCGATCGGCTGGCTCAGCCTGGCGTGGCTGTTCGCCGGCCGGCTGGTGCTGGGTGCGGGCGAGAGCCTGGTGACCACCGGCACCATTGCCTGGGGCATCGGCGACGTGGGCGCGCGCCATACCGGCAAGGTGATCTCGTGGAATGGCATGACCACCTACGGTGCGCTGGCGCTGGGCGCGCCGGTTGGCGTGCTGCTGGATGCGCGCTGGGGCTTTGCCTCGCTAGGCATCGTCGCCACCGTCATGGCCCTGGCCGCGTTCGCGCTGGCCCGGCGCAAGGCTGCGGTGCCCACGGTAAAGGGCGCGCGCATGCCGTTTCGCACCGTGTTCCGCCACATGACGCCGTTTGGCCTGTGCCTGGCGCTGGGCTCGGTGGGCTTTGGCGCCATCACGGCCTTTGTCACGCTGTACTACGCCAGCCACGGCTGGGGCCACGCCGCGCTGGCGCTGACCAGCCTGGGCGTGAGCTTTGTGGTGGCGCGCATGCTGCTGGCCGATAGCATCGGCCGCTTTGGCGGCTATCGGGTCGCGCTGTGCTCGTTTGCCGTGGAAGCCGCCGGCCTGGCCCTGATCTGGCTTGCGCCGACGCCCACGCAGGCGCTGATCGGCGCCGCCGTCACCGGCTTTGGCTTTGCCTTGGTGTTCCCCTCGCTGGGCATGGAGGCGGTCAAGCTGGTGCCCCAGAGCAACCGCGGCTCGGCGCTTGGCGCCTATGCGCTGTTCCTGGACCTGGCGCTGGGGCTGACCGGCCCGGTGGCCGGCGTGATCGCCAGCCATGCGGGCTATGGCTCGGTGTTCCTGTTCTCCGCCGTGGCGGCGCTGGGCGGGCTGGGCCTGAGCCAGGTGCTGGCGGCGCGGTCGCGCCGCGCTGCCGTGCCGGCGCTGACACACTGACCCACTGAAGCACGGACTACCGCAGCGCCGCAGCCTGGCCCTGCAGGTAGCCAGCGATCATGGCGCACGCCATGTCGTGGTGCTGGCGCTGCCAGTCCGCCTCCAGCATGTCGCGGTCGAACATGGGCGACATCGTGTACGCATTCGACTTGTGATAGATGGGGCAGGAATCGGGCAACGGCTGATATCGGGTACGGCGGTGCACGTCACCGCCGTAGCGCTGAATAAATTCAGAAAATTCCCAATATAATTTAAGACAATTCCGCTTGATCTTCAGGCTCTTTGCATTAAAGCCCGCTTAAACGACGGCAAAGGCCGTTTTCCGCTTGACCCATTCCACTTGCGCCGCTACAGTACGCGGGTTCTTAATTCCAGGGCTGCCCAGTGAGCACTTGTTCCGACGACAGTAGTCGATCCAGGATCGGCACCTCCGCCTGACGGGCCACGGTATCCCTAGCGACCGTGCCCCGCTTGCGGCACGGTGCTTTCGAGGCCAGACGTCCTGTCCCGCCTCTCTTCTTGAATACGGCTTCATTCTTCCGATCGCGCCTGCGTTGCAGCACGTTGCTGCCTGCGCTTGCCCGCGATTTGCACAAGACTCACCGGTGCTTCCTGCTCAATACGGGAGTTCTCATGGTGTGGCACGAATTCGCCCTGCGCTTGCTCGAAGCGCTAGCGCTGGGCGCTTGCATCGGTACCGAACGGCAGTTGCGCCAGCGCATGGCGGGGCTGCGCACCAACGCGCTGGTCGCCGCCGGCGCGGCCTTGTTTGTTTCGGTTTCCGCCTTTACGTTTGATCCGCAGGGGCATGCGCGCATTGCCGCGCAGGTCGTCTCGGGCATCGGCTTTCTCGGCGCTGGCGTGATCATGCGCGACGGCCTGAACGTGCGCGGCCTGAATACCGCCGCCACGCTGTGGTGCTCCGCCGCCGTCGGCGTGCTCGCCGGCCTTGGCCATGCGCTGGAAGCCGCGATCGGCACCGCCTGCATCCTGTGCGCCAACTTTGGCCTGCGCATGCTGGGCCAGCGCATCAACCGCAACGGCACGGCCATTGCGCCGGAAGTGGAGATGGTCTATCGCATCACCACGGTATGCACGGCCCAGGAAGAAATCCGTGTGCGCGGCTTGCTGTTGCATGCGCTGACCGAAATGCCCGCCCTGCTGCTGCAGTCGCTGCACAGCGAGGACACCGCCGCCGGCGGGCACATAGAAGTCCGCGCCGATGTGCTGGCCGCGCCCGGCAATGAAAGCAAGCTGGAGCAGATCGTCAGCCGCATCAGCATGGAGAAAAGCGTTTCCCTCGTGCGCTGGGCCATTCCGGCCGGCGCGCTCGAATAACCCCAAGGAGAAAGAAAGGAGCTGGATATGCGTTTGTTCGACTGGATGCTCCCCCAGGCCCCCAACCGCCGCGCCGCCCAGGCGAGCCGCGGCACAGCCGCCCAGTTGTTCCAGGTGGTGCTGCTCTGCAAGGACGACCATGGCGCCCGGCTGGAGCAGCAGATTCGCCATGAGCTGGCCGCGCGCGATCTCTCGCTGCAGCGCTTGCACACCCGGCAGTGCGAGCGCCGCGCGCTGGTCGAGATGCGCGTGCTGGTGCATTGCCAGCCGGGCGGCAGGCCCGGCATGGTCAGGCTGGTGCAGCGCCTTGGCCTGGAGCCGCTGGTTCGCGCCGTGCGCTGGGAAAGCGTGCCGCAGCCCGTGCGCGCGTTAGCCGCGGCCTGAGAGCAAGACCGACCCACCAGGATCCACCAGGATCCACCCTGATTGCCTGAGGAAAGACATGGACCCCGACCCTTCTAGTAGGCAGCGCCGAAGGCACGGCGTGTACCGGTTGGCCTGATTCCGCTTCCAGCATCCTGCCGGAGCCGCGGCACCAGCCACCTGGACCCGCCAGGCTCCCATTGCGTTTCGCGGCATCCCGGCCGCGTACGCGCCGGCCCCGCCCCGCCTTCCGCGCCGCCTCCTTCCCGTTAGCAACGCGGGCGATTTCGCCCATCACCGGTTACCTGCGTGGATTTGCCACCCTGCAGCGCCGGGGATGCGTCACGCCTGTCGATTCCTGTCGTCCCTGGATCCTGGATGCGATTCCGCTTTTCAATTCCATCGACGACGCACCGACAACAAGCGGTGCCCCTGCCCTGGCTGCCGCCATGGCAAGCGCACCAATCGAGGAGAAGAACCAATGCAAACGCCCACCACGCGCCAACGCTTTGCGCTGCGCCGCCCGCCTGGCCTTGCGCTCGCCGCCATCTGCGCGGCATGTCTCGTGCTGGCCGGCTGCGATGGCGCCAGCCTGTTTGGCGCCCACGCCAACACGCCCGAGCACAGCACCGAACCGGTCCGCGAGGGCAACTTCATCACGGTGCCCGAGGCATCGCCATTGCGCGCCCAGTTGCAGGTGCAGACCATCGTCGAACAGGCGCTGGAGCGCCCCATCGAGGTGCCGGGCTCGATCGAGCCCGATGCCGCCAAGCTGGTCAAGATCGTGCCGCCGATGCCCGGGCGGATCGTCCGCCTGCACGCTGCCCTGGGCGACGTCGTGCGCAAGGGCGACCCGCTGTTCACGCTGGATTCCGCCGAGCTGAGCGCGGCCCAGGGCGAGGCCAGCAAGGCGCGCGCGGCGCTGCTTGAAGCCAGGCTGAACCTGGACCGCCAACGCGCCCTGTTCGAAGCGGAGATCGCGCCCCGCAAGGATTATGAACAAGCCCAGCTGGCCTACGCGCAAGCCAACAGCGACGCCGAGACCACGGCTGCCCAGCTCGCGCAGCTTGGCGCCGGCAGCGCCCCGCGCTCGCACCGCCAGTACACCATGCATGCGCCGCTGGCCGGCCGGGTGATCGAGCTCGAAGGCGCGCAGGGCGGCTTCTGGAACGACAACGGCGCGCCGGTCATGACGGTGGCCGACCTGTCCACGGTCTACCTCGCGGCCAGCGTGTCGGAGAAGGACACCGCCTCGATCTTCGTCGGCCAGCCCGCCGAGATCCTGCTCAACGCCTACCCCGGCAAGCCCGTGACCGGCAAGGTCCGCTACATCGGCGAGATCCTCGACCCCGACACCCGCACCGTCAAGGTCCGCGTGGCCATCGACAACCAGGACGGCCGCTATCGCCCCGGCCTCTTTGCCAAGGTGATCTTCGCGGGAGAAAAGCACGCGGCGCTGCTGGTGCCGCCCACCGCGCTGCTGCAAAGCGGGCTCTACACGCGCGTGCTGGTGGAGAAGGCGCCGTTGCGCTTCGAGCCACGCGTGGTCACCATCGGCGCGCATGCCGACGGACAAGTCGAGATCCTCGCCGGGCTCAAGGCCGGCGAGCGCATTGTCGTGAAAAACGGAGTGCTGCTACATGATTGACCGCCTCGTCACCCTATGCTTTAACCGGCGCGCCATCATCTGGCTGGTCTTTGCGCTGGTGGCGCTGTACGGCGCTTACAGCTGGAAGCAACTGCCCATCGAGGCCTATCCGGATATTGCCGACGTCACGTCGCAGATCGTTACCCAGGTGCCGGGCCTCGGCGCGGAGGAAATCGAGCAGCAGATCACCATCCCGCTGGAGCGTGCGCTGCTGGCCACGCCCGGCATGCATGTGCTGCGCACCCGCAGCCTGTTTGCGCTGTCGCTGATCACCGTGGTGTTCGAGGATGGCACCGACGGCTACTGGGCGCGCCAGCGGCTGCAGGAGCGGCTGAACGAGGTCGAGCTACCCTACGACGCCAAGCCGGGCCTGGACCCGTACACCTCGCCCACTGGCGAGTTCTACCGCTACACGCTCGAGTCCGGGACGCGCGACCTGCGCGAGCTATCCGAGTTGCAGACCTGGACCGTGATCCCGCGCCTGAAGAAGGTGCGCGGCGTGGTCAACGTGACCAATTTCGGCGGGCTCACCACGCAGTTCATGCTGGAACTCGACCCGGCGCGGCTGACCCAGTACAACCTGACGCTGACACAGGTCACCGAGGCGCTCAACGCCAACAACGTCAATGCCGGCGGCAGCGTCATCGACCGCGGCGAGCAATCGTACGTGGTGCGCGGCGTAGGCCTGCTGCGCTCGCTCGACGACATGGGCAACGTGGTGGTCACGAGCAAGGACGGCACGCCCGTGCTGGTCAAGGACCTCGGCACGCTGCGCTACGGCAACGTGGAGCGGCGCGGCATCCTGGGCAAGGACGACAACCCCGACACGATCTCCGGCATCACCCTGCTGCTCAAGGATTTCAATGCATCGCAAGCGCTGGAAGGCGTGCACGAAGCGGTGCGCGACCTCAACGACAACCTGCTGCCCAAGGACGTGAAGGTGGTCGCCTACCTCGACCGCACCTCGCTGATCGACGCCACCATGCGCACGGTTGGCTTCACGCTGACCGAAGGCATGCTGCTGGTCGGCATCGTGCTGTTGCTGTTCCTCGGCAGCCCGCGCGCGGCGCTGATCGTGGCGCTGACGATTCCGCTCTCGCTGCTGATCGCCTTCGTCTTCATGTATCACCTGCGCATCCCGGCCAACCTGCTGAGCCTGGGCGCGATCGACTTCGGCATCCTGGTGGATGGCGCGGTGGTGCTGGTGGAGAACATCCTGCGCCGGCGCGAGCAGGACAAGGACCGCACGCTCACCCCGCGCGACGCCATCGACGCCACCTTGCAGGTGGCGCGGCCGATGTTCTTCGGCATGCTGGTGATCGTGGCGGCCTACCTGCCCTTGTTCTCCTTCGAGCGCATCGAGTACAAGCTGTTTTCGCCGATGGCGTTCGCCGTTGGCGCGGCGCTGATCGGCGCCTTGATCGTTGCGCTGGCACTGGTGCCCGGGCTGGCCTGGATTGCCATGCGCAAGCCGCGCCGCGTGTTCCACAATCCCGTGCTGGAATGGCTGGGCGTGCGCTATCGCGCTGCGCTGGAGCGCGGCATTGGCCGGGTCCGCTCGGTGGCCGCAAGCTGCGCGCTGGCGCTCGCCTGCGTGCTGGCGCTTGGCGCCACCATCGGCCGCGACTTCCTGCCCTACCTGGATGAAGGCTCGCTGTGGCTGCAGGTGCAGATGCCGCCCGGCATCACCCTGGAGCGCGCCTCCGACATGGCCAGCGAGTTGCGCCGGGTGACGCGCGAGTTCCCGGAAGTCTCCTACGTGGTGACGCAGACCGGGCGCAACGACGACGGCACCGACTACTGGACGCCCTCCCATATCGAGGCCAGCGTCGGCCTGCATCCGTACAAGACGTGGGCCTCGGGCATGACCAAGCAGCAGCTGATCGACAAGCTGGCGGCGCGCTACGCGCAGATGCCGGGCTACTCGGTGGGCTTCATGCAGCCGATGATCGACGGGGTGCAGGACAAGCTCTCCGGTGCCCATAGCGACCTGGTGGTCAAGGTGTTCGGCGACGACCTGGGCGAGGTGCGCCGCATTGCCGGCGAAGTGGCCACCGCGCTGCGCGGCGTGCCCGGCGCGGCCGACGTGGCGATCGACGTGGAACCGCCGCTGCCCAACCTGAAGATCGACCTGGACCGCGCCGCCGCCGCGCGCTACGGCATCAACGCGGCCGACGTGGCCGAGCTGATCTCCACCGGCATCGGCGGCTCGCCGATCGGCCAGCTCTATGTGGGTGAAAAGAGCTACGACATGACGGTGCGTTTCCCGCCGGCCATGCGCGCAAGCGCATCTGGCGTAGGCGACCTGATGCTGACCGCCGCCAACGGCGCCAAGGTGCCGCTGGCGCAAGTCGCGCGCATCACCACCGTGTCCGGCGAAAGCGTGATCGTGCGCGAGATGGCGCGCCGCCACATCATCGTGCGCCTGAACGTGCGCGACCGCGACCTGTCCGGCTTCCTCAAGGCGGCCCAGCCCGCCATCGAGCGCGCCGTGTCCTATGACCACAAGCGCAACCAGATCGAATGGGGCGGCCAGTTCGAGAACCTGGAACGTGCACAGGCGCGCCTCGCCATCATCCTGCCGATGACGCTGGCGCTGATGTTCGTGCTGCTGTTTGCCGAGTTCCGCAACCTGCGCCAGCCGGCGCTGGTGCTGCTGGCGGTGCCTCTGGCCACCATCGGCGGCCTGGCGGCGCTGCATCTGCGCGGCATGACGCTCAACGTATCCAGCGCGGTGGGCTTTATCGCCCTGTTCGGCGTAGCCGTGCTCAACGGCGTGCTGATGATCGCGCAGATCAACCGGATGCGCGCGCAAGACGGTTTGAGCCTGCGCGAAGCGGTGATCTCAGGCGCGGCAAGCCGCATGCGGCCGGTGCTGATGACCGCCACCGTGGCCGCCATCGGGCTCACGCCCGCGATGCTGGCGCGAGGTCTCGGCAGCGATGTGCAGCGTCCGCTGGCTACCGTGGTGGTGGGCGGCCTCTTTACCGCCACCTTGCTGACCCTGCTGCTGCTGCCCGCCCTCTACTACCTGGTCGAAGCCCGCGCCGAGCGCGCGGCGCAACGTGCCAGGGAACTGGAAATCGATGCCGAAGGCAACGCGCCGGCGACCCGTGCCGCGGGCCAGGCCTGAGGAGAATCCCATGCAACGCAACAAGACCAGCAACAAGTTCCGGCAGGCAACGCCCGCCCTGCGCCACAGCCTCCTGGCAACGCTGATGTTGGCGGCATCCGCTTGCTGGGCGCAGGAGGCGCCGGCAGCCGTGCCTGCCACCGCCACGGCCACCACCACGGCCATCGCCCCGGTCCGCTTCTCCACCTATCTCGACACGGTGGAGCGGCAGAACATCAGCCTGTCCGCGCAGCAGGAGACCATCCGCGGCGCCGAAGCCGAGATCTCGATCGCCGGCGTGCGCCCGGACCCGGTGCTCAAGTACGGCCGTGGCGACATCGAGACCAGCCGCGCGGTGTCGCCCAAGCCGCCACGCACCCATGAGTTCGAAGTCGAGATCCCGATCGAGCTGGGCGGCAAGCGCGGCGCGCGCATCCGCGCCGCCGAGAGCAACCTGCGCCTGACAGAGGCCAACCTGCAGGGCTTCAGGCACACGCTGTACGCGGAATCCGCCGCAGCCTTCGTCGAAGCCTGCCGCAGCCGCGAGGCGCTGGTCCGGCAGGAATCGACGCTGACCGCCCTCTCCAACGTGGTGCGCGCCAACGAGATCCGCCGCAAGGCGGGTGACATCGGCGGTTGTCGCAATCGCGGGTCGAGCGCGACCGCTTCACCACCGAGGTGAAATCGGCGCGCGCCGCCGCGCAGGCCGCCATGCAAAAGCTGTCCATCCAGCTTGGCGTGCGCGTGGCCGAGGCCTTCGGCAACACGCCGCTGGCCTGCGAGTTCCAGCCCTTTGACCCCGGCACCGACAGCGGCGCGTTGATCGCCCGGGCCATGGAAGCGCGCGACGAGGTGCGGATTGCGCGCGCCACGCTGGAGAATGCCCGCGACAAGTCCGGACTGGCGCGCGCCAACCGCTGGGTGGATCCCAGCGTGAGTTTCACCATGACCATGACCCCCGGTGTGCGCGGCACCATGGACGACGAGGGCCAGCCCAACGGCGATGGCACGCCGCGCTCGCGCATGCTGGGCGTGTCGGTGTCGATTCCCCTGCCCTTGTCGCGGCTGCAGCGCGGCGAGCTGATCCAGGCGGAGTCGGAGGTCACGCAAGCCATGCTGGCCCTGCGCGAGGCGGAGCTGAAAGCCGAAATCGACGTGCGCAACGCGCTCACCGCGTTCCAGGCCGCGCAGGACAACCTGCAACGTTACCGCGACTCGGTGATCGCCGATGCCGACCGGGTGCTGGACGGCATGCGCCAGTCGTATCGCCAGGGCGCGGCATCGCTGCTGGAACTGCTCGATGCGCAACGCACCGCGGACGAGACCTACCTCGACTACCTCCAGGCCCAGGCGGACCTGGCCGGCGCCACCGTGGAACTGCAACTTTCCACCGGCTTGCGGCCCGCGCTTTGATGGCGCGGTGCGCCCGGCTACGGCCGGGCGCACCAAACGCTTCGATTGCCACGAGTCAAAGGACAAAGGAGACCTGCCATGAAAGCCGTCAACCTTGCGCCGCCGGTCCAGCGGTGGCGCGTGTATCGCCTGAGCGTGATCGCGCGGCTGGACGATGTGCCCGACGTGCGCCTGGCCCTGCGCTGCGCCACCAGCGACTGCGGCCAGTATCCGGTCAACGAGCGGCAGTTGCCGCTCGGCCTGCCGCCAGTCAAGTGCATGCTGAGCTTCGAGATCCGGATGCCGCAGATGCGGGCCGGGCAGTTGCTGGTCGCGCTGGAACGTGCCTTGCTGTCCGTGCCCATTGTCCTGCTGCGCCTGGAGGTCATGGGCAACCATGCCGAGGCGGCGCACGCCGCACGCCCGGAACTGGTGTCTTCGCCGGCTGGCGGCACCAGAACCTGGCCCGCCGCGACCGCGCCGGCCCCGGTAGGATGAAGCCTGGCCCATCCGGCGTGAAGGCGCGGGATGGGCCGCTCAACTGGCGCGATTGACCGAACTCCGGCGCAAAGCTACGATGGGCGCGGCGGAACCATCATCTCGCACCCTCGCGCCAAGCCCCAGACCAGCTCATGGTGATACCCCAAGCGGTGGCCTGCTCCCCGGCCACGCCGACTACCGCCCCCTTGCGGCTTCTGCGCATCCTGCTGCCCCAATCCCCGCTCACCGCAAAGCCGCTGCTAGCGTTTGTGCTCTGGCTGCTGCTCGCCTTGCCTGGCACATCTGCGCTTGCCGCCGGCCAGCTGCAAATCCTCGGCGAAGCCACCATGATCACCGGTGACGGGCCGCCGGCCACGGTCAGCCTGCCTTACTACTGGGACCGGTCGCGTCCCGGCGAGACCGGCGGCGCGCGATTTCTCCTGCGTTTCCAGGACATGCCAGGCCGCCAGGGCATGGCCGCGCTGTACGTGGAGCGGGTCGCCAACAGCTATGAAGTGCGGCTCAACGGCAACCGCCTCACCCACGCTGGCAGCCTGTCTGCCCCGGCGCCCTATGCCGGCCAGCAGCCGTTGCTGATCCCGGTGCCGGCGGACCTGCTGCGCCCGCAGAACGAACTGCTTGTCACCATCGCCGCCAGCGCCAGCTCGCGCGGCGGCCTGTCGCGCGTGGAGTTTGGTGCACCGGCGCTGGTGGAGGCGCACTACCACCGGGCGCTCTGGTTCAAGGCCATCGGCCCGGTAGTCATCGCGGCGGTCAGCGTGCTGCTGGCTTGCCTGGCAGCGCTGGTGTGGTGGCGGCAGCGGGATCCCCTGTTCGGGTTATATGCCATCGCCGAGCTCGGCTGGTCTTTCGGGCTGGCCGAGTACTTCGTTTCCGACGACGCCGGCGCGCCCGATGCGTGGCTCGCCGTGGTGCTGGCCGGGCGGGCAGTGTTCATGTACGCGACTGCCAGGTTCGCCATCCTGGTGACCGGCCTGGAGGCCCGCTGGCTACGCCGCATGCTGCTGCTCTACCTGGTTGTCAAGATTCCGCTGATCGCGCTGATGGTGGCGGCGCACAGCACGCGCGCCATGGTCTTGGCCAACGTGATCGTCAATGTCGCAATGGCCCTGTCGATCGTGGCCGTGCTGGTCCGCGCCGCCGTGACGCGTCCGGAGCGTGAACGCATGGCGATTGCCGCCGCCCTTGGCCTCACACTGCTCATCTCGATGCTGGATTTGATCCACGTCTGGTGGATCGGCGACTACTACTGGGACTCCTCGGTCACCCGCTACGTGTCGCTGATATTCAGCCTGACCATGGGCTGGCTGCTGGTCGATCGCTACACGCGCGCCACGCGCATGTTGGCTGCCCTGAACCAGAAGCTCGACAGCGCGGTCTCCCGCAAGGAGCAGGAGCTGTATGAGCTGTACCGCCATTCGCGCGAGATGGAACGCGAGCAGGCCACCCTGCAGGAGCGCGGCAGGATCATGCGCGATATCCATGACGGGCTAGGCAGCCAGCTGGTGGGCATGCTCTCCATGCTGCGTGCCGGCAGCCCTTCCACGCACACGTTGCAACAACACCTTCAGCATGCGCTGGATGCCCTGAAACTATCCGTCGATGCGTTGCAGGATACCGGCGGCGACCTGGCCGCCGTACTCGGCAACCTGCGCTACCGGCTTGGCCCGCGGCTGGAGGCAGCGGGATTGCGGGTGGACTGGCAGGTGGCGCGCCTGCCGGCGTTGCACGACCTGACGCCGCAGCGGGTGCGGGAGCTGCACTACCTGTTGCTGGAGGTGTTTTCCAATGCCATGCAACATGCCCGCGGCAGCGCCATCCGGGTCTCGGCGCGCCATGATGCTGGCCAGCAAGCCCTGGTTATCGAGATCCATGACAATGGCTGCGGCTTTACGCCCGAGGCTGCCGCGCACGGACGGGGATTGGGCAATATGCGCCGGCGCGCCGAGGCCATCGGGGCGGCGCTGGACCTGCGCTCTTCACCGCAGGGCACTACCGTGCGGCTGGCGTTTGCGCTTGCGCCGGAGCCACCCGTTTCTGCCGTTTAGCTCCCTTCCCGCGCCCGTTCGATGTCAAGTTCGATGTCAACCCGGGCGCGGGCGACTCCGTTACCGGAATCAGACCTTGATGTCGATGGTCTGGCCAAGGTGAGGGGGATTGCTGACCGGGACGCTGACTTGCGGCATCGAGCCCAGCAGGGTTGCCACGCTCTGAGCCTGCAGGTCTAGCGACTTGCGCAGCATCAGGGTGGGCACCGGATCGCCGCCCGAGTTGCTGGCCGCACTGACGAGGGAAATATCCATTGAATGGTCTTCCAGGTTGAAATTGAGGTTGAGGGTGAAGCTACGCTTTGGCATTGAAACCAGCGGGAAGGCGCACCTCCCAGCATCCATGTTGTCGGCCATCAACCCAGAATCTTTAGCGCCGCGGCCGCAATAGCGGGCCACCCGCTTGGCATCCGGAACGTTTATCATAAGCAGCCCGGTCGATCTGGCCGGGAAAGACCAGACAGCCAGCACCGCCGGGAGAGCCGCTGAATCCGGCGAAACCAGTCACCAGAATGAACATCATGGGTCGGGCGCAAAAAATTGCGGGAAGTATCGCTATTTCGTGTTTGGCTTTTGGCATCGCAATGGATTGCCTGGCGCTGGATTCGGCGGAGCTCTATGAGCGGGAATCGCCCAGCATCTGGGTGGTGTCCGTCTTTGACGCGCAAGGCACGCGCTTCGGCCTGGGCAGCTCGGTGGTGATCGGGCCGGAAGAGCTGGTCACCAACTGCCACGTACTCAAGAGCGGCAAGTCCGTCAGCATCCGGCGCGAGAAGGTCACGTATGGCGCCAGCCTGGTGCACGCCGATGTCGAGCGCGACCTTTGCATCCTGCGCGCCAAGGGCCTTACCGCCCCGGCCGTGAAGATCGCACCGCTGGCCGCGCTCAAGGTCGGGCAAAAGGTCTACGCCATCGGCGCGCCACGCGGCTACGAGTTGACGCTGAGCGATGGCCTGCTCTCCTCGCTGAACAAGGATGAGCGCGACCGCATCGTCCGCCTCCAGACCACCGCCCCGATCTCCCCCGGTTCCAGCGGGGGTGGCCTGTTCAATACGGACGGGCAACTCATCGGCATTACCTACCTGATGCGGACCGACGCGCAGAACATCAATTTCGCCATTCCTGCGCAATGGATCAGCGAGGTGCCCGCCCGGTCCGCGCTGGCGCTGCAGAAATTCCGCAGCGAGACCGCATCCGTCGCCCCGCCTGCCATGGCCGTCCCATCCGGGCAGCCAGGCCAACCGGCCCAAGGCGCCGCGGCCTACGCCCCGGCCCGGCCCGCGGCCGGACCACAAGGCCGGCAACTGACCGGGGCCGAGCTGGCCAGCCATTTCACGCATCTTGGCAGGATCAACGCTATCGCGCCCTCCGGCATCACGCTCTGGATGCAGGTCCGGGAAAGCGGCGGCCTGGATGTGACCAACTCAGTTACCCGGGGCTATTCGCCCGGCAGCTATCGGATCGAGCCGGAAGCGAACCAAATCTGCTTCGAGATGGCCAACCCGACGTTCAGCGCGATGCAGACCTGCTATCGGCTGACCGAGGCCGACGGGCGCTTTGTCATGCGCTCCGCCACCAGTCCCTATTACTTTTCATACACGAAGTAGCAAGCGGGCGCCGGCCACAGCCGGTCGCCTCGCTATCTCCCTCAGGGCACAAGACATGGGAAACCTCTATCGAAACGGCGCCCCGGCCGTAGTGGCCGCAGCCTTGCTGCTGCTGGGCGGCTGCGCGCCGACCACCGTCGGCGTGACCAGCCGCGCCAGCGACTACACCAACAAGCCCACCCGCATGTATGTGCTGGGCACCACCGGCATGGGCTGGAACAGCGATTTTTCCGCGGCGTTCTCGGCCAAGTTCCGGGAGGTGACCCGGCAATGCGGCGTGGAATCGGCGTATGACGAAATCACCGGACTGGAGCTCGATTCGTCCGCGCTGACCGGCAGGATGCGGGCATTCGGCGCCGATACGGTGCTGACCATCGCCAATGGCGGGGGCGTGGTTAACACGGCCGGCGGCCGGCTGTCGATCAACTATGGCACGACGCTGACGGATGTCAGGCAGAACCGCGCGGTGTGGAAAGGCAAATACACGTTCAGCCGCGGCGGCACCATCATTCCCATCGAGGAGCGCGCGGCAGTCCTGGCGATCGATATCACCAACAGCCTGAAGAAAGACGGCTTGCTCACCGGCTGCGCGCAGATCGCGCTGGGCCAGAATGGCCGGCTCGACCCGGCTGCCGTGCCGCACGTCGCCGCCGGCATCAGCACCGGCCAGGTTGGCGCGACTGGCGCGAGGAGTACGACCAGCGCGACCCGTCCGGTGCCGCCCGTTGCCGCACCTGCGGGTCCCGCGACCGCGGCAACACTGCGGGACCTGCAAGACCTGCTGCCACCGAAGTGACAATCGCGGGCCTGAACGGCATCAAGCGCCCAGCCCGGCCTCGTCCAGGTGCGCGAACAGGATCGTGCCCGTCTCCGATTCGGTGACGAACACCTTGCGCGGCCGCCCGGCCTCAACGGTGGGCTGAAACGCGAGGTTGGTCGTGGTCGCGCCCACCGGGCTGGCGAGGATCGCTTCCGGCTCGCCACGCTTGCTTAGCACCCACACGCAGCCCAGGCTGGCATGCGCCACGAACAGCCGGTCGCGGCTGTCGATGGCCATGCCGTCGGGGCCGCTGGTGCCATAGAAGGTAAAGAACTGCCCCACCTTCGACACGCTGCCGTCGGCCTGCAGCGGCACGCGCCACACGCAATTGCCGCGCGTTGCCGCCACGAACAGCACCCTCTCGTCGCGGGACAGTGCCAGGCCGTTGGGGCTGGGCACATTGCCCAGCAGCAAGTCCAGCTGCCCGCCGGCGCGCAGGCGGTAGACGCGGCCCGTGGGATCGTGCAGGCCGGTCTGGCCCTGATCGGTGAAGTACAGGTCGCCGTTGCGCGCGATCACCAGGTCGTTCACGCCCTTGAACTGCTCCGCGTTGCGCCGTCCCAGCAAGGTTGCCACCTCGCCCGTATCCACGTTGACGCGCAACAGGCCGTTGCGATAGTCGGCCACCACCAGTTCGCGCTCGTTCAGGAACTTCATGCCGTTGGGCTCGCCCTTGTACTCGGCGACCAGCGACCAATCTCCGGCGGGCGAGATGCGGAAGATGCGCCCGAACGGGATGTCCGTCACGTACAGGTTGCCCGCGGGGTCGAATACCGGGCCCTCCAGGAAGCTGTCGATGCAGGCCCCGCCCTTGTTGGCGTCAGCCCACTCGGAGCGCACGCCGGTCTTGCGCAAATGCGCGGGCATGGCCGAGAAGACCTGGAGGCAAATCTCCCGGGGCACGGTTCTGAAGTACATGTTCGTTCCTTGTTGTCCTCGCGCCGCGCAATGGCGGCGCTTACCCATTCACTCGGCCTTCACATCGGCGGATTTTGCCACCTGGCTCCACAGCGCGGTGTCGTCCTTGATGCGCCTGGCGAAGTCCGCCGGTGCAATGCCGCCCGGCTGGGCGCCCATGCTGGCCAGGCGCTCCTTGACCTCAGGGCTGTTCACACTCTTTTGCACCTCCGCCTGCAGTTTTGCTACCAGCGCAGGGGGCGTGCCCTTGGGCGCCGCCAAGCCGAACCAGTTGATCACCTTGTAGTCCTTCAGGCCGGCCTCGGCAAAGGTCGGCACGTCCGGCAGCGCGGGCACGCGCGCGGCTCCCGTGACCGCCAGCGCGCGGGCCTTGCCGCCCTTGATCTGCGGCACCGCGGTCGGCGTGGCGGTGATCAGGATATCCACGTTGTTGCCGATCAGCCCCATCAGCGCATCGCCCGCGCCCTTGTACGGGATATGCGTGATCGACACCTTGGCGTCCTTCTTGAACACCTCGGCGGACAAGTGCGTGGAGCTGCCGGCGCCGCCCGAGCCGAAATTCAGCTTGCCCGGGTTTTGCCTGGCGAAGTCGATCAGTTCCTGCAGCGTCTTGAACTTCGAGCTCGCCGGCACGATCAGGATCACCGGCGTCTGCGCGATCGTGGTCACCGGCACTAGGTCGTTGTTGTAATCCCAGGGCAGCGTCTTGAACAGCGACGGCAGCATGGTGTACGTGGTGTCATTAGCCAGCAGCGTGTAGCCGTCGGGCGCGGAACGTGCCACCTGCAGCGTGCCGATGGTGCCGCTGGCACCGGGCTTGTTCTCCACGAAGAACGACTTGCCGGTGCTTTCGGTGAGCTTCTGCGCCACCTGGCGGGCCACGAAATCGGTGGTGCCGCCGGCGGTGTATGGCACGACGATGCGCACCGGCTTGTCGGGCCAGGTGTCGGCATGGGCTGCCAGGCTGACGGTGGCCAGGGCAAGGCTGGCGCAAAGGCGGAAATGCATGGTTGTCTCCTTCTATGAAGTCAAGGCCCGTCGTTGGCGACAGGCCGTTGTCTATGGTTCAGGTCCAGCAAGAGCGGCCCTTCAGCGAATATTGGCCAGCATCCATTGCTGGAGCAGACCGGCAATCTCCAGGTTGTTCTGCCAGGCCAGCTCATCCTCGCCCCGCACATTTTGTTCTATTAGTCAGAACGATATTCCAATTAATTGTATGAGCCGTTGATTCGCCGGTCAATCCGGGGGCTTTCCCTAGCGGGCCTCGCCCCGGGCGGGACGGATTTGCCATTGGCGGCAATGTGGGTGTTCGGACGGGCAGCGCTGCCTGCGTTACCATGGCAGCGTACGCTTCACATTGCGCATGCCCTCGCGCTGCCGCACCCACCTCGCGCCTTCGCCGCCATCACCCAATCGCCATGACCTCAGCACTGCTGCTTGAAAACATCCATGACACCGCCGTCGAGCGCTTCAAGGAAGCGCACGTCACCGTAGAGCGCCGCACTGGCGCGCTCGCGGGCGACGAACTGCATCGCGCTCCCGCGGCCCACCAGATTCTCGGCATTCGCTCCGCCACGCACCTTGGCGCGGCTGAAATCGAAGCCGCCAAGCACCTCGTGGCCATCGGCTGCTTCTGCATCGGCACCTCGCAGGTAGACCTCGACGCCGCGGCCCGTGCCGGCATGCCGGTGTTCAACGCACCGTTTTCCAATACGCGTTCCGTGGCCGAGCTGGTCATCGCGGAGGCGATCCTGCTGCTGCGCCGCGTTCCCGAGAAGAACACACTGGCGCATGCCGGCAAATGGGCGAAGGGAGCAAGCGGGTCATTCGAGGCGCGCGGCAAGACCATCGCCATCATCGGCTATGGCAATATCGGCTCGCAGGTTGGCGTGCTGGCAGAAGCCATGGGCATGCGCGTGGTGTACTACGATGTGCAGGCCAAGCTGTCGCTCGGCTCGGCGCGCGCGGCGCGCTCGCTGGCGGATGCGGTGTCGCAGGCCGACATCGTGACGCTGCACGTGCCGGCCACCGCGCAGACCAGGAAGATGATCGATGCCGACGTGCTCCGGCAGTTCCGGCGCGGCGCGATACTGATCAATGCGTCGCGCGGCACGGTGGTGGATATCGAAGCGCTGCGCGCAGCGTGTGATGACAACCACATCGCCGGGCTGGCGATCGACGTCTTCCCCGAAGAGCCCAAGACCAACGCCGATCTGTTCACCAGCCCGCTGCAGGGGGTGCCCAACGCGATCCTGACGCCGCATATCGGCGGCAGCACGGAAGAGGCGCAGGAAAATATCGGCACGGAAGTCGCCACCAAGCTGATTGCCTTCCTCAGGACGGGCGACACGATTGGCGCGGTGAATTTCCCCGAGGTGAGCCCCGGCCCGCTGACGTCGCCGGCGCGGCTGCTCAACGTGCACGGCAACGCGCCGGGCGCGCTCGCCGCGCTCAACACGCTGCTGGCGCGCGACGGGGTCAACATCGTGGCCCAGCACCTGCAGACGCATGGCCAGATGGGCTACGTGGTGACCGACCTCGACAAGGTCCCCTCGCCGACGCTGGCCGCCGCGCTGGATGCGGAAACGACGTTTATCCGCTGCCGCACCATCCTCAACCCGCTGGCCTGAACGGCAGCGCGGCGCCGTAGCTGACAAAGCCGGATCTGCGTTGTCGTGCTCCCCTCTCCCGCGCGCGGGAGAGGGGCTGGGGGAGAGGGAGAACAGCCGTCGTCATGGCGCGCGGCTTTGGCCTGTCCGGCGACTTCGGCTGTTGCTTCAGGTTTGTCAGCGGTCTGAGACAGCGGCCATCGGCCGCTGTCTTCAATTCACCCGGAAATGCTCCACCGACTGGCCCGCGTTGACTGCGCGCAGCAGCCATGCCGGCATGGGGCCCACGCCATCCCAGACCTGTCCCTCTGCATTGCGGTAGCGGCGTGCGGGCGCGCTCGCCTGTGACGGTGCTGGCGCAACTGCTGCCGCTGCCGGCGCTGCGACGGCCTCGGCTACCTGTGCCGGCGCCGCTGCAGGTGCCGCTGCAGGTGCCGCTGCAGGTGCCGCCGGTCTCACCGCTCTCGCTTTCTGTGCGGGCACGGACATGGTCGCCCGTGCAGGCGCGGGAACCACTGCCGGAGTGGCCACCGGTTCGGCAACCGATGCTGCTGCCGGTTTTTCCGCGGGCACGGCTTCAGCAACTACTGCGGCAACTACAACAGGCGCGGCTACCGGCGCTGCGACCGGCACAACAGGCGGCGCTGATTGCCTGACAGGAGCATGAGCACGTTTGCGCGCTTCGGCCTTGCGCAATGGCGCAGGTGCCACCACGGGCGGCGCGGTGATTGGCCCGGCAGGCAACAGCGCGGGCGGCGCCGTGATCGGTCCTGCGGGCAACAACGCCGGTACTGCATCCAGCTCAGCTTCCTCCGCTACCGGCTCCACGATCGGCTGCCTGGCCGGCGCCGCCACCCAGTCAAAACAACCTGCCGCCTCCAGTTCATCCATGGAGATGCCGAGCCGCTCGATCTGAACGCGAATCCAGACAATGGCGGCGACTTTCTTGACGTCGGCGGGATCAGAAGAAGGCATGGCAAAAGACACAATGAATGCAGGTAGAAGGGGCGGGGGAACGGTCGCGGATGCGGCGCTGGCCGCACACTGGAGATCCTGAGGATCGCACATGATAGCCGAGCGCGGGACCAGTCCGCGCCAAGCCTTGAATCCGGATGCAAAAGCCGGACCAAAAGCCGCTCTCCCACACCCCCTCAAGGGCCGCAGATCCGCTTCCCGAGGGCGTCGGCTGCCCCGCGTCCACGCCCTGTCGCCACGCTCCGCCATCACGCAAAATCCACACAGGATAAATGAGAACGATTATCATATACAGCTTCCGGGTCACGATTTCCCGGCCGTCCCAGCCACGGCCTGTGCGCAACACGGCACTGCCAGGCCCCCCGTCTTGAAAGGATGCATAGCCCATGAATCGCCTCATTACCTCCGCCTTGCTTTGCGGCGCCGCACTGAGCGGCACCGCCCAGGCCCACCAGGTCTGGCTGGAACAAACGCCGGCAGCCGCCCAACTGTATTTTGGCGAATTCAACGAGAACCTGCGCGAAGTTTCGCCGGGATTGCTGGACCGGTTCGTGCAGCCCACCGCCGTGCTGGTCACGGCCAAGGGTGAGCAACCCCTCAAGGCCGACAAGACAGCCAACGGCTTCGTGCTGTCGGGGCGCGCAGGCGCGGGCGAGACCATCGTCGCACAGGACGCGGGCTATCCCCTGCTGGAGCGCAAGGACGGCGACAAGGTGATCCGCACCGCCTGGACGCCGGCGGCCCGGCTGCTGGGTGCCGGCGGCGCGGCCGCGGTGACGCCCAAGCTGGCGCTCGACATCGTGCCGACCGGCCGCGCCGGCGAGTACCAGGTGGTCTATGCGGGCCGCCCGCTGCCCAAGACCAAGGTAGGCGTGGCCGTGCAGTCCGGCTGGGGCCGCGAGCTGCGCACCGACGAGCAAGGCATGGTGCACCTGACGCAACCGTGGCAAGGCACCTACGTGCTGGAGGTGCGCCACGTCGACAAGACCGCCGGCGAGCGCAATGGCAAGCCGTACGACATCGCCAGCTATGTCACCACCCTGTCGCTGACGCAGGCCGATGGCCTGGCCGCGGTACCCGCAGTGCCGGCTGCCGCGCCCAACAAGTAAGGGAGAGCTTGCCATGGGATTGAGCCAGACCGGCCGCTATCGCCTTGGCGTTGCCTCGCGCGTGGTGGCTGCCATCGTGGGCGGCTATGTACTCGCGGCCGTGGCCACCGGGCTGCTGGCCGTGGTGCTGCCGATGCCGCCAGCCGAGGCGGTGATGACAGCCACGCTGCTGTCGTTCTCGCTGTACGCGTGCGCGGTGCTGTGGGTGTTCGCCGCCGGCAGCGCGTTGCGCGCCTGGGCCGGCGTGGCGGCGCCTGCCATCGTCCTCGGCGTCTTGCTGGCTGCTTTGCGGAGTGCGCCATGAAGGCCGGGCTGCGTCAGTCCATGGCCTGGCTGCATAGCTGGTCCGGGCTGCTGGTGTGCTGGGTGCTGGTGCTGGTGTTCTGTGCCGGCACCGCCAGCTACTTCAAGGATGAGATCACGCTGTGGATGAAACCCGAGCTGCACCGCTCGGCCGCCACGCAAGTGGCCAGCGCCAAAGCGGCCAGCCGCGCGGTGGCGTTCCTGCAGCGCAACGCGGCGGATTCGCCCCGCTGGTTCATTGACTTGCCGGACGAACGCAACCCCGTCGTGAACGTGCTGTGGATGCGCCTGCCCGGCGCGCCGGCCTCGGGCATCGGGGGCGGCCGCGGCCGCTTCGAGAGCCGCACGCTGGATCCCGCCACCGGCACCTTCCTGCAAAGCGTGCGCGACACGCGCGGCGGCGAGTTCCTCTACCGCCTGCACTTCGACCTGTACTTCATGCAGGCAATCTGGGCGCGCTGGATCATCGGCTTTTGCGCGATGTTCATGCTGGTGGCCATTCTCAGCGGCGTCATCACGCACCGGCGCATCTTCCAGGACTTCTTCACCTTCCGGCCGCGCAAGGGCCAGCGCTCCTGGCTCGATGCGCACAATGCCACCGCCGTGCTGGCCCTGCCCTTCCACCTGATGATCACCTACACCGGGCTGGTTACGCTGATGTTCATGTACATGCCGTGGGGCATCCAGACCGCGTACCAGGGCAACCAGCAGGCCTTCAACAACGAGGCGTTCGGCCGCGCGCCGCAAGGCAAGCCAAGTGGGCAGGCGGCCCCGCTGACGCCGCTCGCGCCGCTGGTGGAACAAGCCATGCGCCATTGGGATGGCGCACAGCCGAGCCGCGTCGCCATCACGCTGGCGGGCGACGCCAACGCCACCATCACGGTGTCGCGCGGCACCGAAGGCTCGCTGTCCGCCAATGCGCCGTCGATGCGCTTTAACGGCGTCACTGGCGCGCTGGTCGCGACGACGGGCGACGCGCCCGCCGCCGCCAACCAGACGCGCGGCGTGATGGTGGGCCTGCACGAGGCGCATTTCGCCGGCCCCTTGCTGCGCGCGCTGTTTTTCGTGAGCGGGCTGGCGGGGTGCGTCATGGTGGCCACCGGCGCGTTGCTGTGGGGCGTGAAGACGCGCCAGGGCCAGGCCAAGGCGCTGGCGGCCGGCGCGCGCCCGAGCTTTGGCTTGCGGCTGGTGGACGCGCTCAACATCGGCGCCATTGCCGGGCTGCCGATCGCGTTCGCCACGTACTTCTGGGCCAACCGCTTGCTGCCGGTGGGCATGGCCCACCGGCCCGACGCGGAGATCCATGCCTTCTTCATCGCCTGGGCCGCGGCAGCCGTGCTGGCGCAGGTGCGGCCGACGCGCGGCATGTGGCGCGTGCAGCTGTGGGCCGGCGCGCTGATGCTCGCTGCCATTCCCGTGCTCAACGCCTTCACCACGCAATCCCACCTTGGCGTGACCCTGTTGCAGGGCCAGGGGCCCGCTGCCGTGGCGGGATTCGACTTGACGGTGCTGGGGCTGGGCATTGCGCTGGGCGCGGCGGCGCATGTCCTGGGGCGGCGCACCAAGGCGCGCGCGCCGGCAGGCGCACCCGCGCGGCGCGTGCTTCCGGCAAAAAACGCGGGCATGCCACCAGGCGACGCGAAGGGAGCCGCATGAGCACAAGCCTGGGTTTTCTCACCGCGCTGGCCTTCACCTATAGCGGCTTCACCGCGCTAAGCCAGACGCTGGACCGCCACTATGCCGATCGCCACGGCCGTGGCGCCGCACCTTCGCCCGCCGAGCGGCTGCGCTTGCAGGGACTGGGCTGTGCTGCGCTGGCCCTTGCCCTGGCGGCTTGCGTGCAGCAGGAGGGCTGGCCGATGGGCAGCGTCTCGTGGATCGGCACGCTGACGCTCGGTGCGCTCGTGCTGGTGCTGCTGCTCGCCTATGCGCCGGCCATTGCGGTACGTGCCGCCCGCTGGGCGGGGATGCTGGGCGGATGCGGGCTGCTGATGATGCGCGCGATGCCCGCCTAGCCATCTCCGTGGCTGGATGCCCCCCTTGCGAGATCCGGATTGCCGGGGGCCTGCTAGTGGCTATCATGACGGCCATTCCAACTCACCGGCACCGTCCTTCGCCAGCCATGCCTGACAATACCCCCGCAAGCCAGCCTTATGCGCTGGAGAACCCCTTTCTCGAATCGCTGAATGTCACCATCGTGGACTGGCAGCCGGACCTGGTGCGCATGTCGCTGATGCCGCAGGCTGCGCACGTCAACAACACAGGCGTGGTGCAAGGCGGCATCCTGGCCACGCTGCTGGACGCGGCGGGCGGCTACGCCGGCCTGTTTCCGGAGAATGGCGTGCGCCGCGCCGCCACGACCATCTCGCTGAACGTCAACTATGTCTCGTCCGCGCATGTGGAGCGGCTGCTTGTGGTGGGCCGGCGCGTGGGTGGTGGGCGCCGGGTGTTTTTCTCCAACGCCGAGATCACCGACAGCCAAGGCCGTCTCATCGCCACCGCGCAGGCCGCATTCCGCAGGAAGGATCCGGTCTGAGCAGCCTGGACCCTCGCCCGTGTTGCCGGCGCGCCGGCCCGGGCAGGGCAGTCACGCCAGCCGCAGCCGGCGCTCAAGCGCCGTCCAGGAACGGGTTGCGCACGCCGGTACGCGTGCCCAGGCTCGGGCCAAGCCAGCGCGACCTGTCCATGTACGCGGGCGAACCCGGCATGGGCTCCGGTTGCGCCGGCGCGAGGTCCTGGCGGGTCGACTGATTGGCGCCCTGCGTGTAGGGGTCGAACTTGTCCGGCGCGCGCGCCCCACCCGCATTCGGGTCCGTGACGCCTGGGCCAGTGTTGGTGGCGGCACCCTGCGTGTAGGGGTCCCGCGCGCCGGGCGCATCCGCGCCTTGCGTGTACGGGTCGCGCGCGCCCGGCGCGGTCTGCGCCAGCGTGGCGAAGGACACGGCCGCAGCGCCGGCCAGCAGCAAGGTCTTGGCGAGATGATGTTTCATGGATACCTCCTTGGACGCCCGAAGGCGCTGGATTGAACACAGCATAGCGCGTTGCCCGAAGCTGAACGCTTGACGGGTTCAAGCGAGACACGTGCCAGTCGGACGACGCCCGACAAAGCCGCAAGATCACACTGCCATGCGGGTCCCGGGGCAGCGCAGGCAAACATTGACAGGCTGCGCGTGGCGCCGGTTTGAGCCGCATCTGGCCACTCGCCCGGGGCTGCGGCGGTAGGCGCCATCTCGATGACGCTTTGCAGCAATGACACGCACGGTGGTAATCGTTACCAGTCCGGAGCCGCGCATACGGCAGCGCAGGCGTGGCACGCAAGCCACGCTAGTCGCGCACCGACAGCGGCGGCGCAATCTCTTCGAGCGGGCGCTTTTCCGCATTGACCGCATAGCGCAGGGCAAACAAGCCCGCGGCGATCACCAGCGCCGCGCCAATGCCGTAGCCGCCAGCCACCGCGGCGCGGCTGCCGCTCTCGATCAGCGCGCCGAACAACAGCGGCCCGATAAAGCCCCCGGTACCCGTCCCCACTGCATAGAACACGGAAATGGCGAGGGCGCGCGTCTCGATGGGAAAGACCTCGCTGACCGTCAGGTAAGCGGAACTGGCCGCCGCGGAGGCCAGGAAAAACACCGCCGACCAACACAGCGCCTGGCTGCGCGCGTCAAGCCAGCCCTGCTCGAAGGCCCACCCGGTCAGGGCCAGGCCCACGCCGGAGAGCACATAGGTAAGCCCGATCATGCGGCGGCGCCCCACGTGGTCGAACAGTGGCCCCAGCAGCAACGGCCCCAGCACATTGCCCAGCGCAAAGGGGAAGATGTACAGCCCCACGCGGTTGTCGGGCACGCCGTGAAAGCGCGTGAGCACCAGCGCATAGGTAAAGAAGATCGCGTTATAGAAAAACGCTTGCGAGACCATCAGCGCCAGGGCCACCGCGCTGCGCAGCCGGTAGCGCTTGAACAGCACATGCGCGACCTCGCCAAGCGTGGGCGCCGCGCGCCTCGAAAGCAGGATCGTGCCCGTGGCCGGCGGCAGTGCTCCGTACTGGGCCACCACCTGCGCCTCGATGGCGGCGACGATGCGCCCGGCTTGCTCGCCACGCCCATGCGTCAGCAGCCAGCGCGGGCTCTCGGGCACGTCCCGGCGCACCAGCAAAATGGCTACCGCCAGCAGCGCGCCGAGCAGGAACGCCGCGCGCCAGCCCAGGGCCGGGCCCAGCACGCGCGGATCCAGCAGCACCAGGCTCAGGCCCGCGCCAAGCGCGGCGCCCAACCAGAAGCTGCCGTTGATGGCCAGGTTGACGCGCCCGCGCACGCGCGCCGGGATCAGCTCATCGATGGCCGAGTTGATGGCCGCGTACTCGCCGCCGATGCCAAGGCCCGTCAGGAAGCGGCACACCGCGAAGAAGACAAAGCCCGTGGAAAATGCGGTGGCCAATGTGGCCGCCATGTACACCGCCAGCGTCACCAGGAACAAGGTCTTGCGCCCAAGGCGGTCCGCAAGGCGGCCGAACACCAGCGCGCCCAATACCGCGCCAGCCACGTACAGCGACCCTAGCCACCCTACCTGCGCCGCATTGAGCCCCAGGCCATCCGGGCGCTCGAGCACGCCACCCAGCGAGCCCACCAGCGTCACCTCCAGCCCGTCGAGCACCCACGCCACCCCCAGCGCGATCACCACCCGCCAGTGCCAGCGCGACCACGGCAGGCGGTCCAGGCGGGCGGGGATATCGCTCTGAATGACTGGCATGGGCGGCTTTCCGTCTCGGCGCGGCGATTGGCAGGTATGCGGCAGGCATGCGCTGCAGTCCGCAAGAACGATGCCGATGCGGGCACAACGCCAGCGTGCGGCCATGCCGCGGGTTTTCTACCTCTGGCCCGGCACTTGCGTACGGTAAAGCCATCAAGGCAAGTTTCCATGCCGGAGCCGTTTCCATCATAGGCAGATCCCGTGCAGAATCGCGTACATACAATTCTCGTGGTTGACGACGAACCGGGCGTGGCGGATGCGCTGGCCTATGCGCTGGAGCGCGAAGGCTATGCCGTGGAGAGGGCGTTGGACGGATTCAGCGCGTTTGCGCTCGCCCAGCGCGTGCATCCGAGCGTGGTGGTGACGGACTGGATCATGCCGCATGCCGATGGCGCGATGCTGTGCACGCTGCTGCTGCGCGAACGCTCCCTTAGCGATACGCCCATCGTGATTTCGACCAGCAGCAAGCCGGAGCCGACGATTCCCAACGCCACGGTCCGCTACTGTGCCAAACCCTGTCATCCCGATGACGTGGTGCGGATCGTGCATGACCTGCTGCGCAACCCATCCCCCGCTCGCGCGTACGACGCGCCGCGTCCTTGACATTCTTACCGCCCTGCTGGCCCTGCCATCCCCGCCTGCAAGGCGCGTGCGCCCTCAGCCATTCACGATTTCTCCGCCGTTGATATGCACGACCTGGCCGGCAATGTAGCTGGCAGCGCGAGGGGAACGCCGGGAAGGCGGTTTCCGGCAGGTTGATGCCAATCCCATGCCCCTGACGTGCACGCTAGCACGCTCGCGCGCAGCACTCGTGGCGCGCGACGCCTACAATGAATCATGGCCACCATGAAAGGGAACCGCCATGATCGCCTCCATGATCTTCCTCGGGGTAATCGTCCTGCTTTATGCCTTCATCATTCGCGCAGGCTTTTTTCATAAGTCGGTGCTCTATCCGGAACACGCCCATCCCTTCCATTACTGGTGGGACCGGATCGTCCATCACCAGAAGAAAGAGAAAGCTAGCTAAGTCGCTTGGACCCCGCAAGGCCTGGTGAGGCCGCCCAACCCGCCGATCGGCGGGCTTTTTCATGCCGGTGGCTGGGGCTGGGCGCGATCACCGCAACGGAAAAGGGAAAGCGAGCGCCCTGCCCAAGAGGCCTTTGCTGCTCATGAATGCCGGCCTGGATGCTAAACTGCCCGCCCTTCATGTCCGGCCGTTGCTCCCTATCCATGCACATTTCCCGCTTCCCTAACCAAGCTGCAATCCTCTGTGTCTGCCTGGCTGCCGCCAGCGCCGGCGTCATCGCAGCCACGGCCCCGCCCTCCCCCTCGCCCGAGCAGGTCACCGCTGCCATCCAACAGTCGGAGGCCGAGCGCCTGAAGCAACTGGAGCAGACCGACCCGGCCGCGGCCGAGCGTGCCCGCTCGCCGTATGTGGCAGGGATCATGGCGTCTATCAAGGCGCACACGGTCAAGGGTTGCCTGCCCGCCAGCGGCGGCGAGATCGTCTGCATCGTCGGGGTCAAGGCCGGCCGCCGCGACGGTTATCGCGCACTGGCCTTCGGCGGCAACCCTGAGCCCTGGGTGCTGGCGCGGCGCGAAGAACCCGCCATCACCGGCCCCGATGCCGAGCAGGCCACCGCCTCGATGCGCGAATTTGCCCGTGGGCAATTGAAGACCCAGACTGGCGCGGAAGAAGTCGCGGAACTGACGGCAATGGCCACGTCGCTGGCGGTCAAGCAACTCGACGAGTGCCACCTGAGCCGCGATAGCGGCAACGTACGCTGCGCCGCCGTTGTCGCCACCGCCAGCAAGCCCGACCAGCGCGTCTCCGGCATTGCCTTTGCGCTCGAAGCCGGCGGCTGGCGGTTTGTCCCGCGCGAGCAGTAGGCAGGCCGCTGAGGCCGGCCAGGGCCACTGCCACGCAGGGAGCATGAATCACATTTCCTAGCTTTGCATGTTGATCCATGTCAAGTGAGTGATGGAGCATAATCCCCTCGCTCTTGGGGCAGATGCCCGCCTCCCACGGTGAGACACTGCGTGCGGGCGGGAAAAAGCGTCTCGCCCAATGTCACTTCTTCATGCCCTCCGTTTACACGGCGGGCATTTTTTTGCCTTGCCGGGCGCATGCAATAGCGTTCAAGACAGCGGCATACGCCGAAACCTGGGCCTTGTGCGGAACGGCCCCGCCAGAAAAGCTCGTGGCCCTCATCCATGTCATCCCGATGGTGGATCGCCGGGCGCCGGCGCAGGCGCTTTTCCGCCGTCAATCATCCTTCACGATTACCCCACCAAGCGGGGATCCCAACATGTCAGATGTGGTGCACAATCCGGCCTGAAACAGCAACCGCAGGCCTCGAACCCCATGCTCCAGAACTCGAAACCACAGGTCGATCCGGTCCGTCGCGGCGAAGTCACGAAGGAGTTGAGTGCCGATGCGCTCGCGGATGCGGGGATGCCTGGCGCACGGGCCACGGCGCAGCAGATCGCGGAACACCGGACGCGGGCGCTCGCGGACTTGCTCGAGGAAGCGATACGAAGCGGGACGCCGCGGGCGGTGGGGCATCGCCGGCGGTAACGGAAGGTAACGGGAGATAAGCGGGGGAATCTGGCAAAGCGCCGGTGCGGGTAACGCTACCGAATCAAGCGGCGTTGCCCCGCACCAGGTTCTAGATCACCGGGCGGTAATCACATTGAAAACCAGGCCCGTGCCGATGGCGACCAGCAGATAGTCTCCACCCACGCCAACCCAGTTGTAGCCGCGCGGCGGAGGCGACAGCCTGTAGTCCCGCCAGTTATCGACGACATACTGGCGCTGACGGTATTCCGGTGGCACCCTTTCGCCCTTCTGCCAGCGGCCAGGACCGGGGCGATCGGCGCGCCGGTCGTAGTCGGGGCCGCGATCCCCCTCGCCCCTGCCCCGGTCGTCATGGCGATGATCCCCCTGGCCTCTGCCCCGGTCGTCATGGCCGGGGCCGCCAGGCCCGCGGTCCCTGTCAGGGCCATATCCGTGATCCCGCTCCATGGGAGGCCCGCCGCGATAGTCGCCACCGGGCCCCCTGTCCTGTGCGTAACCCGCAATCGACGTGAGCGTACACGCCGCCAGCAACAAGCTCGTGATCACCTTGTTCTTCTGCATTCAAAGCTCCTGAAGCCCTCATGGTTGAGGTCATGCGATCGAGTCTAGCGAAGCCCTGCGAGCCAAGGGGTTACGAAATCTTAATGCGGTTACATCGTGCGAAGGCCGTGCGATGGCCCGATCCGCGCGCGGCAGGACAGCGTCAAAAGCGTCTTGATTACCTACCTGGTAATTGGCTCGCAGCCTCCCAGCTCCGACACTGAGCTTGCCTGGAGTCGCCAGGTAACCGCCACCGGAGCTGCCCGTCATGCCTGCCGCCACCGTTACACTTTCCGCCCCGTCCCTGCGCCATCCCGGCGCGGCAAACCCCGCTGAGCGCCATCCCGCGCAGCCCGGCCATGTGCTGACCCGTGACGGTGTGTCCCTGTTTGTGCGCGACTGGCACGACGGCAATGCGGCGGCGCAGGTGGTGCTGTTCGCGGCCAGCTGGGCGCTGCCATCGGACGCCTGGAGCGGGCAGATGCGGGCGCTGCATGCTGCCGGCATGCGCTGCATCGCCTACGATCGCCGGGGGCATGGCCGTTCCAGCGATCCGGGGCGCGGCTATGACTTCGATACGCTGGCCGACGATCTCGCGGACGTCATCGACGCGCTTGGCCTGCGGCGCGTGACGCTGGTCGGCCATTCGATGGCTGCGGGAGAGATCGTGCGCTACCTGTCGCGCCACGGCGCGACCCGCGTCGCCGGCATCGTGCTGGTGGGCTGCACCACGCCGTGCGTGCCGTGCAGCGAGGACAACCCGGACGGCATCGATCCCGCGTTGCTGGCGCAAGTGGCGGCCGAGCTGGCGGACGACTTCCCGCTCTGGGTGGAGAACAACCTCGCGCCGTTCGGCGGCGGGCTGTGCTCGGCGCCGCGGCTTGAGTGGGTGCGCGCCATGGCGCTGCAGACTTCGCTGCAGGCGCTGCTGGGCTGCAACCACGCCAACACCCACGCGGATTTCCGCGCGGAGCTGCCGGCGATCAAGGTACCCGCCCTGCTGGTCCACGGCGACAACGATGCCTCCTGCCCGATTGCGCTGACCGCCGAGCGCACGGCGGCCCTGCTGCCCGACGCCCGCCTCACCGTCTACGCTGGCGCGCCGCACGGCCTGCCGTTCACGCATGCGCAGCGGCTTGGCGCGGACATCCTGGCGTTCGTGCGCGAACTCGGCTAAAGCCCCTTTGCCAAGGACTCCTGCCATGACCTCCTCGAGCCTGGACCGCGCCGAGAGCGCGCCTGTCCCGCACCACGCCGCCGCATCGTCCCCGACCGCCATGGACCGCCTGGCCCTGCTGGTGATGCTGAGCGGCACCTTCATGGTGGTGATGGACTTCTTTATCGTGAACGTGGCTCTGCCGGCCATCCAGCGCGAGTTGCACGCCAGCGCCGGCGCGCTGCAGTTCGTGGTGGCGGGCTATGGCCTGGCCAATGCCGCCGGGCTGATCACCGGCGGGCGGCTGGGCGACATGCTTGGGCGGCGCCGCATGTTCATGCTGGGCCTGTTGCTGTTCGCGCTTGCTTCCGCCGCTTGCGGGCTTGCCCCGTCCGCGCCCGTGCTGGTAGCGGCGCGCGTGGCGCAGGGCCTGGCGGGCGCGCTGCTCCAGCCGCAGGTGCTGGCCATGCTCTCGCTCACCTACACCGGCCCGGCGCGCGCGCGGGCCTTCGCCGCGTACGGTCTCACGCTGGGCCTGGCAGCGCTGCTGGGCCAGCTGGTGGGCGGCGGGCTGATCCGGGCCGATCTGGGCGGGCTGGGCTGGCGCACTTGCTTCCTGATCAACGTGCCGGTGGCATTGATTGCCCTGCCGCTGGCGCCACGCGTGTTGCGCGCGTCGCCGGCCACCAGGGGCAGCAAGCCGGACGTGCCCGGCATGGCGCTGTTGGCGGCGGCACTGGGCGCGCTGGTGTGGCCACTGGTGGAAGGCAGGCAGCAAGGCTGGCCGCCGGCCGCACTGCTTACGCTGGCCATGGCGCCCGTGTTGATCGCCATGTTCGCCTGGCATCAGCGCCGGCTGCATGCGCGCGGCGGGCAGCCGCTGGTCAGCCCGGCGCTGTTCGCCGCACCGGGCTTTGCGCGCGGCCTGGCCGTGACGGTAGCCTTCTACGCCGGCAATGCCTCGTTCTACTTCGTGCTGGCCCTCTACCTGCAAGACGGCCTTGGCCTGAGCCCGCTGCAAGGCGGCGGCGCGTTCACGATGCTGGCGCTGGGCTTCTTTGCCACTTCACTGGCCGCGCCGCGCATCACCGCCCGCCTGGGGCGCTCATCCATCGCTTATGGCGCCATGCTGCTGGCGGCGGGCCACTGGCTGCAACTGGCGAACACGCTGCTGCCATGGCAGGCGCAAAGCACCGGCTCGCTGGCAGTGTTGCTGATCCTGCTGTTGGTAGAGGGCGCGGGCATCGGCATGGTGATGGCGCCGCTGGCCTGCGCCGTGCTGGCGGGGACGGCGCAACACCATGCAGGCGTGGCCGCCGGCGTGCTCGCCACGGTGCAGCAGGTAGGCAATTCGGTTGGCGTAGCGCTGGTCGGGAACCTGTTCTACGCGCGGCTGGAAGGCGCCGGCGCAGCGCATGGCTACGGCAGCGCCTTTGCCTCGTGCCTGGGATGTCTGCTGGGCCTTGCGCTGCTTGTCACCCACCTGTGTCGCGGGCGGCGGCTGGCCGCGGCCCCGTAGGCCGCACCAGCGGCGCTCGCTTGGGGCGCCGCTGACTGCCATCGCTGGCGGGGACATGGGACTGCTCGGTGCGGTTACTCCGACGCCAGCACGCCGTAGGGGCGCACGCGGATCTGGTTGATCACCTCCGAGACGCCATACACGTCATCGGCGACATCCTCGATCGCGTATTTCACGTGCCGCTGGGTCACCGTGCCTTCCAGGGTGACCACGCCGCTGCTCACCGACACGCTCACTTCGCTGACATCCAGTTCGTGATCCGTGGCAAGGCGGTCGCAGACATCCTCGCGAATGCGTTCATCGGAGCGCATGTAGCCCTTGGGACCCGTGCGACGGCCGCGAGCGTAGTCGCCGCGCTCCGCGTTCGGGAGTCCGGGATTGCCGCGAGCCAGCCCCTGCTGGGCCGCGCGGTATCCATCCGCATAGCCGCTGGAATAGCCGCTGACATAGCCGCGCCCGCCGGGCGCGCCGTCTGCCTCGTTGGAGGCAGATGCGCCGGCCACGCCGTAGCCTTCGCCGGCTCGCTCGTTGCCACTCTCCTGCCCCCAAGGCCGTCGCGATCCGGCGGCTGCGCCGGGCCCCCGGAACCGGGCTTGCGGATAGCGCGACTCATAGCGCGCGATCTCTTCTTCGCCGCGGCGCCAGCTATCGTCGCCGCGATCGCCCGAGAACCAGGCGGGCCGGCTGCGCTCGCCTGCGAGCTGCCGCTCGCGCATGGCGCCGGCCCGGTGCTCGTTGCGGGTGCCGTATGTGTTGCTTGCAACGTACGCGGGGTCGTCATCGCCGAGTTCATCGCGGTTGCCGCGCACGTACCGTTCCCGGCCGTATTCGTCTGTCCAATTGCCCATTGCCGTCTCCATGCTGGTTCCACGAAGGATGCGGGAGCACCCTTCAAGCGTATGGGAAGACGGGCGCAAATTCCGTACCGGATACCGGCGGCACTTGCCGAAAGCACGGTGGAGCAACGCCTGGCGGGACTGCGCACGGAGACCACGGGCCAGGGCATAGGGGATTGGCGCCGCGCGCCGCGTGTGCGCCTTACCGGGCCTTGTAAATTGGCGCAATGCCGCCAGAATCGGCTGGATTTCGCCTCTTCCGGCATCTAGAGTTACCAGCATCCTTCCCTATGCCCCGGCGCCCGGGTATCGAGGTACGCGCCGGCGGCGGCGACGAGGTGACTTATGCAGAACGGAAAAGACATCGCCCGCGACGCCACACCCGCCAGCCCGTGGCAGGTGCCGGACCTGACGCCAGAGCGGGTGTTGCAGCTCGGGATGGGCTTCTGGGCCGCCAAGACCCTGCTCAGCGCGGTCGAGCTTGGTGTGTTCACGCATCTGGCGAAAGCGCCGCAACCAGCTGGTGCCCTGGCCGCAGACCTTGGCCTGCATCCACGCGGCGCGGTAGATTTCCTCGATGCGCTGGTGGCCCTGCACCTGCTCGAGCGCGAAGACGCCGAGACGCCCAGCCGGTACAGCAACACGCCCGACACTGACCTCTTCCTGGACAAGGCAAAGCCCAGCTACGTAGGCGGCCTGCTGGAGATGGCCAATGCGCGCCTGTACCCAAGCTGGGGACGGCTGACCGACTCGCTGTGCTCCGGGCTGCCCCAGAGCGGGGCCGACGAGCACGGCGACCTCTTTGCCGCGATCTATCGGGACGAACAAGGCCTGCGCGGCTTCCTGCAGGCCATGACCGGCGTCAGCCTGGCCGCCGCCCAGGCGATGGTGCGCAAATTCCCTTGGGCGGAGTGCCAGACCTTTGTCGACATCGGCACAGCGCAAGGCGCCCTGCCGGTACAGATCGCGCTGGCCCACCCGCACCTGCGCGGTGGCGGCTTCGACCTGCCGGCGGTTGGCCCGGTCTTCGAGGAATACATTGCCTCGCACGGCCTGCAGGATCGGTTGCGCTTTTATGCCGGCGATTTCTTCAGCGACCCCTGCCCGCAGGCAGACGTGCTTGTGATGGGCCATATCCTGCACGACTGGGATCTCGAGCAGAAGCTCTACCTGCTGGAAAAGTGCCACGCGGCGCTGCCCGCCGGCGGACGCCTGATCGTCTACGACGCGATGATCGACGACGCGCGCAGGCAGAACGTGTTTGGCTTGCTGATGAGCCTGAACATGCTGATCGAAACCCCGGGCGGCTTTGATTACACCGGGGCGCAGTGTTGCGCGTGGGCCAGGCAAGTGGGCTTTGCGCAGGCGCGGGTGGAACCGCTCACCGGGCCGGACTCCATGATGATTGCGACCCGCCAATGACGTAGCAACGCCAACCCATCGGAGGGAACGTGCCATGGCTGAGATCGAAAAGGAACAAGTGGTTAGCGTGCTGAACCGGATCCTCGAAGCCGAGCTTGCGGGGGTGGTCCGCTATACCCATTACTCGTTGCTCGTGTTCGGCTTCGGCCGCATCCCGATCGTTTCCTGGCTGCGCGAGCAGGCCAATGAATCACTGCTGCATGCCCAGCAGGCGGGGGAATGGATTACCACGCTAGGCGCGTATCCGTCGCTGGCCATCGGCAAGCTGCTCGACAGCCACACTTTCGATACCGCCGCCATGCTGCGTGAATCGCTGGAAGCGGAAAACGCTGCCCTCGCACTGTATCGCCAGTTGCTGACGCTGGTGGAGGACCGCTCCGTGGCACTGGAGGAGTTCGCGCGCCAGATGATCCAGATCGAGGAACTGCATGCCGGCGAGGTCGACAAGATGCTGCGCAAGCCGGGGCAGACTGCCGCCTTTGCGCCGCCGCCAAAAGCCTGACGCGCGTGGTGCGCGGCCGGCTTGTGTCAACGCCGCGCGGAAGGCCGGCGCAGCACTTCGCCCAGGCCCGCGCGCGCCAGGCGCTGCGCGGCTTCGCGGCTGTTGCCGGTCCAGAAGCTCTGGTCGGCTTCGCCGATGCGGTCCGCTGTATTCTTCATGTGCAAGAAGGCGGCCTTGCGCGCCGCCTCCGGGTCGCGCGCCTGGATGGCCGCGCACATGGCTTCGTGCTCAGCGCGTACCTGCGCGGCCAGGTCGGTGCGCCGCGCCTCGTTGCCACGCGTGACGCGGATGGCATCCTGCAGCGCGCGCGTGAGCAGGCCGAGTAACTCGGTGTAATGCGGATTGCCGGTGGCGCGGGACACGGCCATATGGAATTCCAGGTCCTCCTCCACGCCGTCGCCGCCCGCGGCAACGGCCCGGTCGATCGCCTTCAGCGCGCGGCGGATCTGCGTCATCTCGGCCCCGCTGCGGCGCTCCGCCGCCAGCGCGGCCATCTCGGCCTCGATGCCGCGGCGCAACTCGATGATGCGGAGCACGCCCCGCGCGGGGTTGTCATCGCTGGACCCGAGCCGGAAGGCTTCGCTGGTCTTGGGGTCCAGCACCACGGTGCCGCTGCCCTGCCGGGTTTCAACCAGGCCTTCGGATTTCAGCCGGGAGATTGCTTCACGCACCACGGTACGGCTCACGCCGTATGCTTCGGTCATGAACTTCTCGGTGGGCAGGCGTGCATTGACCGGATAGGTGCCTTTGCGAATCTGCCCCGCCAGCAGCTCGGTGATGCGATCCGCCAGGGTCAGCTCGCCAGCCGGCTTTTTCGGCGCTGCCGCGTTCTTCACGGTGTCTGTGCGCATTCGGGCTCCATACTTGGGATGCAGGATGTTCTGAAGTTGGTGATGAGACTCGTCTGATGGCGATCATAGCACTGCGAACAAATTTGCTTGACAAACTCATAGTATAAATTTGTAATACAACTTAACGCCCACGGAACGGGCCCTGCAAGCGCCGTAGCAAGCCGGCAAGGTCTGCCAGTCGAGGCCAAAGGAGACGCAAAGAGCATGCTGCCAGCAGCAATGAGTACAACCTCCGCCATCCTCACCGAACAGGCTTACCTGTGCCGGCGTTTCACCCCGGCGGTGGAGGCTGAACTCGGCAGGCGCTACGCGCTGTGCCTGAACGCCGATGACGCGATCCTGGCGCCAGCGCAAATCGCGGAGCAGGCCGAAGGGGCCAACGTGCTCTTCGTGACGGCCACCGAGATCGTCGACGCCAGCCTGATGCGCGCGCTGCGCCCCACCCTGCATACCATCGCCACGCTCTCGGTCGGGCATGACCACATCGACCTGGCCGCGGCCCGCAAGCTCGGCATCCGCGTGCTGCACACGCCCGACGTGCTCAGCGACGCCTGCGCCGAGATCGCGCTCCTGCTGCTGCTCAACGCCTGCCGCCGTGGCTTCGAGGCCGACCGCATGGTGCGCAGCGGACAGTGGCCAGGCTGGGCGCCCACGCAACTGCTGGGCAAGGGCCTCGTCGGGCGCCGCCTCGGCATCTTCGGCATGGGCCGGATCGGCCGCGCCATCGCCACCCGCGCGCGCGGCTTCGGCCTGAGGATCCATTATCACAACCGCAGCCGCCTGGCGCCGGAACTGGAAGACGGCGCCGTCTACCATGACACCCTGGAAAGCCTGCTGGGCAACGCCGATATCCTGATGATCGCCGCGCCCGGCACGCCCCAGCTCAAGGGCGTGTTCGATCGCCGCCGCCTGGCCCTGCTGCCGGCCCGGGCCGTGGTCATCAACATCTCGCGCGGCGACCTGGTAGACGATGGCGCGCTGATCGAAGCGCTGCAAAGCGGCCAGGTATTCGCCGCCGGGCTCGACGTCTTTGCCAACGAGCCCAAGCTCGATCCCCGCTACCGCACGCTCGACAACGTCTTCCTCACCCCGCACATCGGCAGCGCCACGTTCGAGACCCGCGACGCCATGGGCTGGCTGCTGATCGACGGCCTGGAAGCGCTGGGCCGTGGCGAGGTGCCAACCAACCTGCTGGCCTGACTGGCCGTTCTTTCCCCTTCGATACGGCGCGCGCCCGCCGGGAGTTCCACCTGATGAAGATCACACGCACCTCGCTGTTGCGCCAGCAATGCCACCTCAACGGCCAGTGGGTGGACGCCGCCAACGGCGAAACCCCTGAACGAAGGCATCATCTCCACCGAGGTGGCCCGTTTGGCGGCGTAAAGGAATCCGGCGTTGGCCGCGAGGGCTCCAAGTACGGCATCGAGGACTACGTGGAAATCAAGTACATCTGCGCCGGCGGCCTTGGCGGCAAGCGCGGCTGAGCCACGCACCCGCGCTCAGATAATCGCACCGCGGAAAAAAACACAAGAACGGAGACGACATGAAAACAATCGGCATGATCGGCATTGGCATGATGGGCCATGGCATCGCCACCAACATCGCCAAGCACGGCCACCCGCTGGTGCTGCTCGACCATCCCGGCAACCAGCCGGTCGACAACCTGCTGGCCGCCGGCGCCACCACGGCCGCCACGCCGGCCGAGCTAGCGCGCGCGGTCGATATCGTGATCCTGTGCGTCACAGGCACGCCGGAAGTGGAGGATGTGCTGTTCCGCCCGGACGGCGTGCTTGCCGGCTTGCGCCAGGGCGCCGTGGTGATCGACTGCTCCACCGCCATCCCCTCCTCCACGGAGCGCATCGCCGCGGCGGTGGCCAAGGCCGGCGGACGCTTCCTCGACGCGCCCATGACGCGCACGCCCAAGGAAGCCGCGGAAGGCCGCCTCAACCTGATCGTCGGCGGCGACCGCGCCTTGTTCGAGCAATGCCGGCCATTGTTGGCCTGCTTCGCGGAAAACATCGTGCACGCCGGGCCCGCCGGCTCGGGCCACAGGCTCAAGCTGCTGCACAATTTTGTCTCGCTGGGCTTCTCAGCCGTGCTGGCGGAGGCCGCCGCCTGCGCCGAACGCTCCGACGTAGACCCGGCCGTGCTGGTGGAGGTGCTGGCCAAGGGCGGCGGAGACGGCGTGATCCTCAACCGCCTGCGCCCCTACATCGAGTCGCAGGACAAGTCCGGCTTCCGCTTCTCGATTGCCAACGCGCTCAAGGACATGGGCTACTACACCACGATGGCGCAGGAGCTCGGCGCCGCGCGGGCCACGGCGGAGGCGGTGCGGGATACCTACGAGCGCGCCAGCCACACCCCGCGGCCGCAGCCGACGGTGCCGGAGCTGATTTCGATCCTGGCAGACGAAGCCGGCAAGGCGGGCTGATCCTCGCTCAGATCGCCCGCAGGTCGGGCAGCAGGCGATCGCACTCGCGCTTCACCACGGCATAGCATTCGCACACGCGCTGCTCCAGCCCTGGCCGGTCGAGCACTTCGATATGACCGTGGTGGTAGCGAATCAGGCTGGCATTCTGCAGTTTCAGCGCCGCCTCCGTCACGCCCGACCGTCGTACGCCGAGCATGTTGGCGATCAGCTCCTGCGTCATCTTCAATTTGTTGCTTGGCAAGCGGTCCATGCTGAGCAACAGCCAGCGGCAAAGCTGCTGTTCGATGGAATGATGCCGGTTGCACACAGCGGTCTGCGCCATTTGCGTGATCAGCGCCTGCGTATAGCGCAGCAATAGCCGCTGCATGGGGCCGGCGCGATTGAATTCCGCCTTCATCGCGGCGCTGTCAAGCCGATAGGCGGTGCCGGCGCTTTGCACGATGGCGCGGCTCGGCGTGGTTTCGCCCCCCATGAACAGCGCAATCCCGACCATGCCTTCGTTGCCGACGATGGCGATCTCGGCCGATGCACCGTTTTCCATCACGTAGAGCAACGATATGATCGACGTGGTTGGAAAATACACATGATTGAGCCGGTCGCCAGACTCGTAGATCACCTGTCCCAGCGGCAAATCCACCAGCACCAGCAGCGGCGCCAGGCGCGCCCATTCCTCTTCCGGCAACACCGCCAACAGATGGTTGGCTCTCGCGTCTTCCTGCGTCTGCATGGGTGTGCCTCGTAGGTTCAGGACCTGCCTCTTGCCGGCAGCTGCCATGGCAAATGAGGGTCAGGACCGCTATCTGAGCCACAGTGTAAACCAGCCGCATGACGCGCTTATCGAAGCCACCAAACCCGGGTGGCGAGCGCTCGCCCCTTGCCCCGCCCCATAAAAAGAGAACCCTGCTTGCACGCTAGCGTACCGACTTGCCGTAGGCGCCCGCCTAAGATGCCCTCAGATGTCGATCGGCCAGATGCCATAGGGTCGCAAGGCCGCATCACAGCCAATGTATGCCTCTCCCTCCCCTTGGGGCATGCGGTAATTAGTGGCGCTCAACCCACTTGGCAGGGGAAACGATTTGGAGGGCACATGCAAGTCCAAGGTAATGGTCACAGTGTGATCGTCTATCCCGACATGATCGGTGGATGGTACTTCGCGGAAGTCAACGGGAAAGCCGTCTACCGCTTCGGGCCGTTCGAATCGCACAAGTTCGTCAGAGAGCTGGTCGTGGTGTTGTTCCCGAAGATCCCGGTTCTTGAGCTGGTAGAGCCGTCTCCAGAAATGGATGACAGCGCCCTGATGATCCTGGGCAATGGGGAACGGGTATCACAAGTCACAGAAGAGCAGGAGACTGCCAGGCAGTAGACGCGGCTGCGACCGGGCAGAGGTCGTGCAGCCGACCGGCGATGGCGGCAAACGCAAGCCAACGCTGAACGCAATTCCTTTCATGCCCTCGGCCTTCGGGCCGAGGGCTTTTTTTTTCATGGCGCGACCCGCCAGCTTCCGCGTCCGCCATCGTACCGACTTGCCTGCGAATCCGTGCCACTCTCGACTCGTAGCGGCCCCGCATCGCGGGCCCTCGCCGCGTGGCCAGGGCAACGCTACGGCTACCGAGGTGACATCATGCGCAGCGTTCTGGTTTTCCGGCTTAGCGGCATCGCTGCCGCTAGAAGCATTCAATCGACATTGCTTGCGTTGCCTGTTGCCCCAGTGCATATCGGCGGCCCCTGGTTTATCCAGCGCGACGACCAGCCCATGGAAGGGTTGCCCCGTGCCGCGGCCAGCCAAACAACGTATCGCGAGGAATGGACGATAGCGGGCGTTTTATGCGGAGCCGCGCTGGCCGTCATTGCAACTTTGCATCTTGGCACCTCAGCCGGCACCTTTGCCAGTGTGCTGGCCTGCGTGGCCAGCGGGTCCCTCGGCGGCTTTTTCGGCGGGTGGCTCGCGGGCCGGCTTGGCGCACACATCCGGCGAGGCAAGGTCGCCCGGGAACGCGCACGGCTTGCGCAAGGCGAAATGCTGCTGGTCGCAAGCTGCGCCAAGGACGCGAGGGATTCCGTCAAACTCATGATCAATGAGCTGGGCGGCGTGAGCGTTGAGGAACACAGTGACGTCATACCGGGTTTCCGGTGGGCATGAAACACTGCGAATGACCGTTGCAGCGCATCACGCCTGCGGCGTGGTATCGATAGGAGCATGTCATGCGAACTCGTCTCATTATTTGCGCTGCTGCGCTCGCGCTCACCCAAACGGGGTGCTTGTGGGTACCCGGTGGCGAAGGCCGGTCCGGTGGGGACGGTGGGTATCGCGGTGCAGACCGGCATGACAGCCGTCCGTACAACGAATGGAACAACGACCATCGCTCTGGCGATCGCGGGCAGATGAACGGCGCGGAGCGCACCGGCGATAGCCGGGGGCGCGACTACTCTCCGAGAAACGGCTGGATGCAATGACATTGCCGGATAGCACGCGCGGAAAATGCGGCACACCGCGGGTGCTATCATCCAACGGCCCTATCCCCCCGCAATCGCGCCGATGACGCCGGACCCCACACCAGACAAGCCCACTCCCGCCAACGCGCTCCCTGATATCCGCCGCCTGCGCGCCCGCTTTGTCGCCATTTCCTGGCGCGACCTGGCCGTGTCCTTCGGCCCCGTGCTGGTCTTTGCCCTGGCAGCCATCTGGCTCGCCGTCTGGCTGGTGCAGCCGGCGCCGCCGAGCAGCATCTCCATCAGCGCGGGCCCCAAGGGCAGCTCCTTCTACAACGCCGCCGAGAAGTACGCGATGATCCTTGCGCGCAATGGCATCACGCTGAATGTGCTGGCCTCGGAAGGCTCCCGCCAGAACGTGCAGCAGCTGGCCGATCGCAAGCAGGACGTTGGCCTGGCGCTGGTGCAAGGCGGTGTCTCCAGCGATGTGGACACCGAGGGCCTGGTCTCGCTGGGCAGCATGTTCTACGCGCCCATCACGGTGCTGTACCGCGGCAAGGAACAGCACAAACTATCCGACTTCCGCAAGTCGCGCATCGCGATCGGCCGTGAAGGCAGCGGTGCCCGCGCGCTGGCGCTGACGCTGCTCAAGGAAAACGGCATCGAGCCCGGCGGCAGCGCCGAGCTCATCGCGTTTGACGGCGACGACGCCGCGCAGGCGCTGGTCGACGGCAAGATCGACGTGGCCATGCTGACCGGCGATTCCGCCACCGGCCCAATCATGCGCAAACTGTTTCGCATGCCGGGTATCCGCCTGCTGGATTTCGCGCAGGCCGATGCTTATACGCGGCGCTTCCTCTATCTGCAGGAGCTGGTGTTGCCCGCCGGCGTATTCGACCTGGGTAAGAATCTCCCCGTGCACCCGATCCGCCTGATCGGCCCGACGGTGGAACTGGTGGCGCGCGACTCGCTGCATCCCGCCCTGTCCGACCTGCTGATCGAGGCCGCGCGCGAGGTCCACGGCAAGGCCGGGCTGCTGCAGAACGCCGGGCAGTTTCCCTCGGCCAGCGCGCATGAATTCCCGCTGAGCGACGACGCCACGCGCTACTACGCATCGGGCAAGGGCTTCCTCTACCGCCACCTGCCCTTCTGGCTGGCGAGCCTGCTCTCCCGTGCGCTGGTGCTGGTGCCGATTATCGTGATCCTGATTCCGGCCTTCCGGCTGGTGCCCTCGCTCTACAGGTGGCGGGTCAAGTCCCGCATCTATCGCTGGTACGGCGCCTTGATCGAAATCGAGCGCGTGGCGCTGGTGAACCCCTCGGAGGAAGAAAAGGCCGCCCTGGCCCAGCGCCTCGACCACATCGAAGACGCGGTCAACAAGATGAAGATGCCGCTCGCCTATGCCGACCAGTTCTATGTGCTGCGCGAGCATATCGTCTTTGTGCGCCGCAGGCTGACGGGCGCGCTCTGAGCTGGCGGGCGGCGCTACTTCCCCGCCGGCACGCCTAGCAGCCCCAGCGCCCGCGCCAGCACAGGCGACTGGTTGTCGGGATGCCAGATCACCGAATACTCCGCCTGCGCCTGTGCCGGCGCCCCCGCCAGCGGCTTGAGCACCACGCCGGGCAACGCCGCGCGCCCCAGCGTGCGCGGCACCAGCGATACGCCCCGCCCCAGCGCCACCAGGCTCACCACGGACAGCAGGTGCCTGGCGTAGTGCCGGATATTGGGGCTGAAGCCCGACTGCAGGCAGGTGGAGACGACCAGGTCGAAGTAGCCCGGCGCGCTCTCGCGCGGAATCACGATGAAGGGCTCTTCCACCAACTCCGCGGGATCCACCCGCCGCTTGCCCGCCAGCCGGTGCGTGGCCGGCAGCGCGGCAACCAGCGGCGTGCGCGCCACCAGGTGCGCGCTCATCTCGGCGGCGCCCGTCTGCACCTGGGCAAAGCCGAGGTCGATGCGGTCATGGCGCAAGGCCTCGACCTGCTCGGACGAGCCCATCTCCTCCCACACCGTCTCCACGCCGGCCAGGTCGCGCTCCAGCCGCGCGAAGAGTTTTTCGATGCCGATGTAGATCACCGCGGCCACGAAGCCGATGCGCAAGGTGCCGGTCTCGCCGTGCTCGGCGCGCCGCACCACCTGCATGGCCACCTCGGCCTGGCTGAGTATCCGCCGCGCTTCCTGGACCAGCGCGCTGCCAGCCGGCGTGAGCCGCACGCTGCGCTTGTTGCGATCGAACAGCATCACACCGAGCTGTGCCTCGAGCTGCTGGATATGCTTGGTCAGCGGCGGCTGGGAGATGCGCAGGCGCTCGGCAGCGCGGCCAAAGTGCAGTTCCTCGGCCAGGGCCAGGAACATCCGCAGGTCTCGCAATTCCATGAAACGTCTCGCGTCGGGATAAGGGGCCAGTAATTCTAATTTGGAATTAGTCTGTTCCAAAAAATATATTGGACGATGCCATGCCGCGCTACGCACAATGCATGCAGCATCGCAATGCACCGCACCGCACCGCACCAGAACGTACAACAACGCGATATGGAGGCAAAGCCCTGCCTGCCCGGCAGCTCGTCGTCCGTACGTACGTGCGTACACGACGGTCCACGTACCTCCTGACGAGCGCCACCATGACAAGACTTGCCCCTCTAGCCCCCGCCGACATGACGCCCGAGCAGCGCGCCGTGCACGACACCATCGTGGCCGGCCCGCGCGGTCAGGTACGCGGCCCGCTGGCGGTCTGGCTGCATCGCCCCAAGCTGGCCGCCACCGCGCAGGCACTGGGCCAGTACTGCCGCTATGACTCGTCGCTGCCCACTCGCCTGTCCGAGCTCGCCATCCTGGTCATGGGCGAGTTCTGGGGCGCGGAGTTCGAATGGTGGGCCCACAAGCCACTGGCACTCAAGGCCGGCATCACCGCCGAGGTGGTGGAAGCCATCCGCACAGGCCAGGCGCCGCAGTTCGCGCACGACGACGAGGCCGTGGTCTACGCTGTGATGCGCGCCCTCAACCAGGAACGCAAGATCCCCGCCCCGCTCTACCAGCAAGCCGTGAGCTTGCTGGGCCAGGACAGCGTGATCGACCTGGTCGGCCTGGCCGGCTACTACACCTTGATCTCCATGACGATCAACGCCTTCGAGGTCATGCCGCCCGAGGGCACCCCGCCGGAACTCAGCGCCTGAGCGCTGCCTGCATCCACCGCCCCCCACACGAACAATCGCCACACAAGGAACGTCAGATCATGTCGCAAAGACTGCAAGGAAAAGTCGTCATCGTCACCGGCGCGGGCTGCGTCGGCCCCGGCTGGGGCAATGGCCGCGCGGTAGCGGTACGCTTTGCCGAGGAAGGCGCCAAGGTGTTCGCCGTGGACAAGAGCGCCCACGCCATGGAAGAAACCCTGGCCCGGGTCCGCGCGGTACAAGGCGAGGTTGAGCCCTACACCTGCGACATGACCAGCGCCGCCGAGGTAGAGGCCATGGTCAAGGCCTGCGTGGCGCGCTTCGGGCGCGTGGACATCCTCGTCAACAACGTGGGCGGCTCGGCGCGCGGCGGCCCGGTGGACCTGAGCGAGGCGGACTGGGACAAGCAACTGGATTTCAACCTCAAGAGCGTCTACCTGGCTTGCAAGCACGTGCTGCCGCTGATGGAGAACCAGGGCGGCGGCGCCATCGTCAACACCGCCTCCACCTCCGGCATCCGCTGGACGGGCGCGGCGCAGGTGGGCTATGCATCGGCGAAAGCGGCCGTCATCCAGTTCTCGCGCGTGGTGGCGGTGGAATATGCCAAGAAGAAGGTGCGCGTCAATACGGTCATCCCCGGGCAGATGCATACGCCCATGGTGGAGGCCCGCCTGGCCGGCCAGCGCGCCGGGGGTGACGTCGAAGCGCTGCTGGCACAGCGTGTGGCGCGCATCCCCCTGGGTTTCATGGGCGATGGCCGCGACACCGCCAATGCGGCGCTGTTCCTGGCGTCCGACGAGGCGCGCTTCATCACCGGCACGGAGATCGTGGTCGATGGCGGCATGAGCGTGCGCTGCGACTAGGACCAGGCGGCGGCGTTCGCCGCAAGTCATCACCGATAAGAACACCACAGGAGACTGTTTCACGATGGCATCGCGCAAATCAATCGTCATGGCTGCCAGAGCGCCAATCATGCAACGGCGCACGCTGTTGCAGGCCATGCTGGCCACAGCCGTGGCAGGCACCGCCCTCATCGCCGGCACCGCGCAGGCAAGTAGCTACCCCGACAAACCCCTGCGCATGCTGGTCGCGTTCTCGCCCGGCGGGCCCACCGACATCATCGCGCGCGTGATCGCACGCAAGCTGGGGGACCGGCTTGGCCAGCAGGTGGTGGTGGAGAACCGGCCCGGCGCCGGCGGCAATATCGCCGCCGAGCAGGTCTCAAAAGCGCCTGCGGACGGCTACACGCTGCTCTACAACAGCTCGTCCATCGCCATCTCCCCTGCGCTGTTTCACAAGCCGGCCCTGAACCCGGGCGAGATCTTCACGCCGGTGGCGTATGTCGCCACGGTGCCGCTGGTGGTGATCGTCAATGCGTCGACGCCGGTGAAGACGCCGCAGGAATTCCTCAACCTGCTCAAGTCCAAGCCGGGCAAGCTCAATTTCGGCTCGTCCGGCAACGGCACCATCGACCACCTGACCAGCGTGCTGTTTGCCGCCAAGACTGGCACCGAGTTCAACCATATTCCATACAAGGGCAACGCCGCCGCCCTGCCGGACCTGCTCTCCGGCCGGCTCGACTTCATGATGTCCGGCAGCCTGAACGCCGTCATGCCCTATATCAAGGACGGCAAGCTGCGCGCCATCGCGGCCACCACCAGCCGCCGCGTTTCCGTGCTGCCGGATACGCCGACGCTGGCCGAGACCATCACGCCGGGCTTCGACTCCGGTACCTGGCAAGGCATCGTGGCGCCGCGCGGCCTGCCTGCCGACATTGTCAGCCGCCTGAACCGCGACATTGCCGCCGTGCTCAAGGACCCGGAGACCGTCGCCGCGCTGCAGGCGCAAGGCGCCGAGCCCACCGGCGGCACCCCCGCCAGGTACGGCGAACTGATCAAGGCCGAATACGCCCGCTGGACGCGCGTGGTCAAGGAAACCGGCGCCAGCTCCGACTGATCTTCCAAAGGACACCAGACACACCATGACCGATCAAGACGTTGTTGCCACTGGTGCCACTCATGCCACTCGTGCCGCATCCGGCGGCATCTGGGACTGCCACACGCATATCTTCGGCCCCTATGCGCAGCACCCGTTGCCGGCGAACGCCATCTACAGCCCGCCCCCGGCACCGTTCTCCGAGCTGCACGCGTTGCACGCCGGCCTCGGCGTCGCCCATGGCGTGCTGGTGCAAGGCGCCTGCTACGGCGACGACCATAGCGCCCTGCTGACGGCGCTGGATAGCAGCGCCGGCACCTATCGCGGCGTGGCGCTGATCGATCCGCAGATCGAGGAAGCCCGCCTGGCGGACATGCATGCGCGTGGCGTGCGGGGCATCCGGCTCGGCCTGATGTCTCACCTGGGCGGGCGCATCGATCCCGGCCGCATGCTGGCTATCCTGGATCGCATCCGCCCCTACGGCTGGCATGCGCTGCTGCACGGCGAATTGAAGGACGTGAACGGCGCGCTGGAGACCCTTGCTCCGCATGGCGTGACGCTGGTGATCGACCACATGGCCCGCGTCAAGGCAGCGGATGGCGTGGACTATCCCGCCTTCGCGGCATTCGAGCGGTTCCTTGCCTTGCCCAACGTGTGGATCAAGCTCTCCGGCGCAGACCGCATCACCGGCGGCGCACCGTCCGACGCCGCAGCGGTGGTAGCGCGCAGGATGCTGGACATCGCGCCGGGCCGCGCCATCTGGGGCAGCGACTGGCCCCATCCGAACATTGCCTACCCCCGCCCGGACGAGGCGCAGTTGCTCGCTTGGGTACGCGCTGTGTGCGGCGACGCCGACACCGCCGCCTCGGTGCTGGTGCGCAACCCGGCGCGCCTGTACGCATAACACGCCGCAAGCAAGCCAAAAGCAAGCCTGAAACTGGAGACATCATGCATAACAACGTGAATACGCCGATGCCGCTGTGCCGCTACCCGGACCCCGCCGTCCAGGTGCTCAACCCCGCCTTCGAGAAGTACCACCTGGTGCTGGCCGCGGTGGAGCGCATCGCCAGCGGCAGCCGCTGGGCCGAAGGCCCGGTCTGGTTCGGCGACGGCCGCTACCTGCTGTGGAGCGACATTCCCAACAACCGCATCCTCAAATGGGAAGAAGAAACGGGTGCAGTCAGTGAATTCCGCACCCCGTCCAGCAACGCCAACGGCAATACCCGCGACCGACAGGGCCGCCTGGTGACCTGCGAGCACGGCGGCCGGCGCATCACGCGCACCGAGTACGACGGCAGCATTACCGTGCTGATGGACAGCTTCGATGGCAAGCGCCTGAACTCCCCCAATGACCTGGTGGTGAAATCCGATGGCTCGATCTGGTTCACCGACCCGCCCTTCGGCATTGCCGGCTACTACCAGGGCGAGCACGCCGAGCAGGAATTGCCCGAGCGGGTCTACCGGCTGGACCCTGCCACCGGCAAAGCCGCCGTGGTGGCCGACGACATCAGCGGACCCAACGGCCTGGCCTTCTCGCCCGACGAACGCACCCTGTACGTGATCGAGTCGCGCGCACGTCCGCGCCGCATTCGCGCGATCGAGGTCGATGCCAGCGGCACCGGCCTGGGCGCCAGCCGCGTGCTGGTGGACGCCGGCCCCGGCACGCCGGATGGGTTCCGCGTGGATGTAGACGGCAATCTCTGGTGCGGCTGGGGCATGGGAGCGCCGGAGCTGGACGGCGTGCGCGTGTTCTCGCCCCAGGGTGAGCCGATCGGCCATATCTCGTTGCCCGAACGCTGCGCCAACCTCTGCTTTGGCGGCCGCCATCGAAATCGGCTCTTCATGGCCTCGTGCACGTCGATCTATTCGCTTTACGTCAACACGCAAGGCGCGCTGGGCGGCTAAGCGTGCCGCGCCGCACGTTGACCACAAAACGCCGAAAACCGGAGACCACCCATGCCCTTTAGCGCCTCGCCCCGCGGCACCTTTGCCACGGCGCTTCTCGCCTGCCTGTTTGCACCGCTGCTTGCCATGCCCGGCGCCGCCCAGGCGACCCCCATCACCCGGCTGGTGGTGGCGTTTCCCGCCGGCGGCCCGGCCGACTCGCTCGCCCGCGCGATCTCGCGCCAGCTCGAGACCGAGCTCAAGCAGACCGTGGTGATCGACAACCGCCCCGGGGCCAATGGCGCCATCGCCGCCGGCTTTGTCGCCAAATCGCCAGCGGATGGCTCGGTCCTGTTCCTCACCAGCGCCGGCGCCATCGTCATCAACCCGGCGCTGTACGCCAACCTGCCCTACAACCCGCAGAAGGATCTTGCGCCCATCTCCATGGTAGTGAACACGCCGGAGGTGCTGGTGGTCAAGCCCGATGCGCCCGCCGCCACCGCGGCCGCCTTCGTCAAGCAAGCGCAACAGGCGGGCAAGCCGCCAAGCCTTGCCTCCACCGGCGTCGGCAGCATGCCGCACATGGCCATCGAGCTGTTCAAGGCAGCCACCAGCGTCAACTTCCTGCATGTAGCCTACAAAGGCGCCGCGCCAGCCATCACCGACACCCTCGGCGGGCAGGTGGACGCCTTCTTCGGCGACGCCTCCGGCCTGATGCCCTTTATCACCAGCAAGCGCCTCAAGCCCATCGGCGTAGCCGCGCCCAAGCGCCTGTCCTTCCTGCCCGACGTGCCCACACTGACGGAGCTCGGCATCAGGAATGTCGAAGCCAGCAACTGGTACGGCATGATGGCCCCGGCCGGCACCCCGAGCGCCGTGGTCACCCGCGTCAACGAAGCGCTGCGCCGCACGCTGGCCACGCCCGAAGTGCGCAAGAGCCTCGACCAGCTCGGCCTGGTGCCCGCCCCGGGCAGCGCCGCGGACTTTGCCGGCATCATCCGCACCGATTCCGCGAAATGGGCCCGCGTCATCAAGGACCAGAACATCCATGGAGAATAAGATGATGCCCTCCGACACCCCGGCGCCCTCGCCCCTGCCCTGCCGCCTCAACCTGTTCTGCTCGCCCCGTTCGCCCTTTGTGCGCCGCGTCATGGTGGCAGCCCATGAACTCGGGCTGGCGCAAGACCTCCACTGCATCGACACCGTGGTCGCCATGACCGGCTGCCACGCCGGGCTGATGCAGATCAACCCGCTCAACAAGATCCCCACGCTGATCACCGAGGACGGCGCGGCGCTGTTCGATACGGTGCTGATCTGCGAATACCTGGACAGCGTGGCTGCGGTGCCGTCGCTGTTCCCGCAAGCGCGCACCGCGCGCCTGCAATCCATGCGCTGGCATGCACTGGGGCATGGCCTGACCGATCTGCTGGTGCTGTGGCGCAACGAACGCAACCGGCCCCCGGCAAAGCAGTCGGGCGAAGTCATGCGCGCCTGGGGCAGCAAGGCGAGCGCTACGCTGGGCCGCCTGCAGACCGAGGCTGCGGCGTTGCAAGCAGCGCCCCTCTCGATCGGACAGATTGCGGTGGCTTGCGCGCTGGGCTACCTGGATTTCCGCTTCGAGGAGATGCGGTGGCGGGATAGCGTGCCGGTGCTGGGGGCATGGTTCGATGGGTTCAACCAGCGGGCTTCGATGCAGGCGACGCTGCCGGCGCTGGCTTGAGCCTGGCCATATAGCGCGATCTGTGTGCGCGACTATGGTGTCCAAGCCAGGCCTCTTCCTCCTGACCTGCCGACGAATTCGTCGGCAGAAAATCGCGAGCCTACTCGACGGCAGGTCTTGCCCAGTCTTCGAAGAGAAGGTCAGGCACACGTTTGAATTCGCGCACGTTGTTGGTCACCAGCCGAGCACGAGCGGAGATTGCATGTCCCGCGATGGCAGCATCGGTCTCACCGATCGGCGTGCCACACATATGCCAGCATATGTCAATTTGGACGAGTGCATTATTCGCCACTAATGGCACGCTAACAAACGGAGCCCTTGCGCCACGATGCGGAGGCTTCATCCAGGCGCTTCTGTTCGGCCACCAGCTTCCCTGACGTGCCCAGAAATCGGCTCAGGCCCGGAGTTGCTGTCCCGCGACATCCTTGCCGGATACAATTCGGCAGCGCCTGACCTGTCCAAGACGTCCAATACCGATCTGACCCCATTCATGCCTAACCCTACCCGGGCCTTCCTTCTGGGCCCGCTGCTCAAAGGCGTTTCACGCTCTTTCTACCTCACCCTGCGCGTGCTGCCCGCCGGCATGCGCGATCCAATCGGCCTGGCGTATCTGCTGGCCCGCGCCGCCGACACCATTGCAGACACCTCGCTGATTCCGCCGCAGCAACGGCTGGATCTGCTGCTGGCGCTGCGCGACCAGGTCAACGGCGCCACCGACGACGGCACGCTCATGCCGCGCCTGGCGGCCGAGGTTGCCGGGCAACAAGCGCTATCGGACGAGAAGGTCCTGCTTGAATCGTTGGGGCCGGCGCTCACTGTGCTGTCTCAATTGAGCCAAGCCGACCGCACGGCGGTACGCGAAATCGTGTCGACCCTGACGACCGGCATGGAATTTGATCTGCGCACCTTCCCTGATGAAAACTCCGGGCAGATTGGCGTGCTGCGCGAATGGCAGGAGCTGGACCGCTACACCTACCTGGTCGCGGGATGCGTGGGCGAGTTCTGGACCAAGATGACCTACGCACATATGCCCGGAACCCTCAAAGGGGATTCAGAGGCGATGCTGCTGCGAGGTGTTCGTTTTGGCAAGGCGCTGCAAATGACCAATGTGCTGCGGGACTGCGCCAAGGATCTGCGTATCGGCCGCTGCTACCTGCCTGGGCAGATGCTGGATCGGCATGGACTGACGCCGCAGGACCTGTTGGTGCCGAGCAATTCCGCGCGTGCGAAGCCGCTCTTGTTCGAGTTGATCCGCAAGACGCTGGCGCATTTTCGCGAGGCGGTTGACTACACGTTTGCCATTCCGGCGTTCTCTGTGCGATTGCGGCTGGCCTGTTTGTGGCCGGTGCTTATCGGATTGGAGACCCTGCTGCTGTTGGTCAACAATGACGATTGGCTGGATCCGGCGAAGGTGCCCAAGATACGGCGGGGTGAGGTGTATCGGATTGTGGGGTATTCGGCGTTGATGGCGCCGTCCAATGGGCTGCTGCGGATTTGGGTCGAGCGGTTGATGGGAGGGATCGAGGCGCGGCTGGGAGGCGAGCCCAGCGGCGGTCGATAGCCGCCGCCACCCCGCCCCGACGATCCGAGTGGACAGGAGCGGCGATTCAACGCCAGCAGGGGATGGGTCCCTTGGCGGGCAGCAATCACTTGCTGCTGGTGTGGCTGTCGCCCCCAAGCGGATCGACAATGATCATCGTGCGATCCAGCACCCCGCGATCGTCAAAGTAGGCGCTGAAGTGGGCCGGCTGGTAGGCGCCGATATACATCCGGTACGACCATGCCTCGCGCTTCATCAGCGGGTAGTACTCGACCGGTTCGCGAGGTAGCCCGAAACGTTGGGCCACGTCCTGTTTGGTCCACGTCCCTGGACGCGCCTCATAGATCTCTTTTTCGGTCAACATCTGGCGGAACCCGGTGAGGTTTCCGCTGGCATCGAAATCCGCCGCGTAGACGGCGAAGCCGAGCGGCTGCTTCGAGTAGATCCAGCGGCTGGTGCCGCCGGCGAGCTGGTAGGTCTCCGTGGGCTTGCCAAAGGTGTCACGCACGGCGCTCTCCGGGCCGCCGATCATTTTTTGCGCGGTCTCGACCGGCTGCAGGGATGCACAGGCGCACAACGCGACCGCAGCGGCGGTAGTCCCTATCCACCTGGCTAAGCGATATTGCATGACCATTCTCCATCGTCGGCGCGGGTTGTGTTCCCGGGCCAGGAACCCTTCCAGCATAGCTCAAGCACGTGCATGCGCTACGCACCCTGCCATCACGGTAAACGCTTCTGGCGGCCGAATTATTCCACCGGTTTCCACCGGTCCGGTCGGTCCGGTCGGTCCGGTCGACAGTGACGAAGCCGGCCTCAACAAACGTACCCCTCTATAAAGCAAAACACCGCCGTGCCGCTCCCGTACTCGGTGTCGCGCAGCGTGAATGCACCTGACAGGCAGATGAACGCGGTCATGCAGGCCAGGACAACAAGCAGGCAGATTGCCAGAATGGACAGATTTTGCATGGCTAACCTTGACTTCAACGAAGCAGCGGACGCCGAAACGATGATCCGGCGAATGGGGAAACCCGGGCGCCAGTCTCAAAGCCGGCGCTTATACCCCTTTACGCATTTCCCATGCCGGCGCCGGAAGAGCGAAAAAGCGCCCGAATGTGCTTCGGAAGGAAGCCACGCCGTCAGTGCTGTTGGGCCGCGCCAAACACAGGGGTTGGCGGCTCCCGAACTGTTCCCTGGGCGGACACCTCGATGCTGCCGCTCAACGCGCGACGCTTAGCCGGACAGCGCCCCGCTAGAATGTCCGGAAATGTTCTGCTCTGGTCCGCATCCGGCCTGTCGCGGGTGCGGCGCACGGCTTAGTCGCGCGCGAGTTGATTGTGCAATCCTCGCTCGACATGGAGGCCGTCGGGCGGGCACGGCCACCTGATCTCGCCAACGCCGCAGCACTACCGGGAGCTACCGGGAGCCCTATTTCGCGCCCCCCTCCACCCGCCGCAAAGCCGCCCCCACTTCTCCGTAAAACTCCCGCAGCGCTGCCACCTCCAGGTCGGGCGGCAGCAACGCCGGCCAGAGCAGCGCCACGATATCCTTGGCGGTCCGCTCGATATCCACCGGCCGTTGCCTGGCGATTGCGTCCCAAAGGATGTGTTCCATCGGCCCGAAGATAGCCGAGCGCAGCAAGCTCAGCGGCAGGTCGGCCCGGATCTCCCCGCTTTCCCGCGCGCGCGCAAGCATATCCATCAGCGGCGCGGTGTACCGCCGTTGCAGCGGCACGAACACTTCGCCCAGCCCCGGCCCCCTGGCGCGGCCTTCGGAGAGCACCAGCGCACATAGCCCGGTGCCCTGGATCAGGAACAGCCGCAGGTGCGTGTGCACGAAGAACTCGAGCTGCGCCTTGGTGCTCTGGTCGCGCGGCATGCCGTCTTCCACCGCCGCGATGATTTCGTCGTACCAGTCCTCGATCACCCGCACGCATAACTCGCGCTTGCCGTGGAAGTAGGTAAACACCGTGGCTTCGGAGATGCCCAGGCGCTGGGCGATCTCGGTGGTGGTGGTGCGCTCGTAGCCCATCTCGGCAAAGACTTCGCGGGCCACGCGCAGGATGTCGCGGATGCGTTGCTCCGCCTTGGCGCTCGCGGGGACGCGGCGCCGCACCATGATGTCGTCCATCGACGTGTTACCTCGCTTGCCGGAAGCCGGCGATTATAGTGCGGCGCAGCATAAAACGGATGCCCGGGCACGCCTTGGGGGCCGCTCGCCCCCGTCACCGGATTGTAATTGATCTTTACTCAATTCGTGGTTGCAATTTTTCGAGTCTGCGTGTACTTTTCCAGTCAACGCCACCGTCTCGATGCGCTACAGGACGGGAAGAAGGCCAGAATATATGCGCATTCCCCGACTTGAGCCTCACTCAACAAAGTTGATTAAACCTCAAGAAACCGGGATACAGACAATATTGCGACAGCGCTTTGGAGACGAGTATGACGATGCAGGGTGCCGCTAGCCCAACGATCTTGCCCATTGGCGGGCTCTCCCATGTACGGGGCGTGACTGATATTCCCCTGTCCGAGCTGACGGTGCCGGCATTGCTTGCCGAAACCGTGGAGCGTTTCCCGGATCGCGAGGCGGTGGTGTTCCGCGAGCAGGGCATCCGCTGGAGCTGGCGGGAGTTTGCGCAGGTGGTGGACGCCATGGCCGGGGGCTTGCGCCTGCTGGGCCTGGAGCGCGGGGACCGCATCGGGATCTGGTCCCCGAACCGGGTGGAGTGGCTGGTGACGCAGTTCGCAACCGCGCGCCTTGGGCTGGTGCTGGTGAACATCAATCCGGCTTACCGCCTGGCGGAGCTGGAATATGCGCTGAACAAGGTGGGCTGCAAAGCGATCGTGGCGGCGGAGTCCTTCAAGACGTCGCGTTACCTGGAGATGCTGCAGACGCTGGCGCCGGAGCTGCAAAGCTGCGAGCCGGGCGCGCTGCAGGCGGCGCGCTTGCCCGCGCTGCGCTGGGTGATCCGCATGGGCGGCGCGCGCACGCCCGGCATGCTGAACTACGATGCGCTGCTTGCGCATGGCACGCATGCCCTCACCGGCGAGCTGGACGCGATCAGCGCGCAGCTGGACCGCTACGACCCGATCAATATCCAGTTCACCAGCGGCACCACCGGCGCGCCCAAGGGTGCCACGCTGACGCACCGGAACATCGTCAATAACGCGCGCTTCATCGCCATGGCGATGCGCTTCTCCGAGCAGGACAAGCTGTGCATCCCGGTGCCGTTCTATCACTGCTTCGGCATGGTGCTGGCCGTGCTGGCCTGCGTGTCCACCGGCGCTTGCATGGTGTTCCCCGGCGAGGCGTTCGAGCCGGCGGCGACCATGGCCGCGGTCAGCGAGGAGCGCTGCACGGCCTTGCACGGCGTGCCGACCATGTTCATCGCGCAGCTGGATCATCCGGATTTTGCCAAGTACGATTTCTCCACGCTGCGCACCGGGATCATGGCGGGCTCGCCCTGCCCCATCGAGACGATGAAGCGCGTGATCTCGCAGATGCATATGGCGGAAGTGACGATCGCCTATGGCATGACCGAGACCAGCCCGGTGTCCTTCCAGAGTTCCACCACCGATCCGCTCGACAAGCGCGTGACCACGGTGGGATTGATCCAGCCGCATCTTGAAGTGAAACTGGTGGACGGCATGGGCGAGATCGTGCCCGTTGGCGAAAAGGGCGAGTTGTGCACGCGCGGCTATTCGGTGATGCAGGGTTACTGGGACGATGAGCCGCGCACCCGCGAGGCAATCCGCGATGGCTGGATGCATACGGGCGACCTGGCCACCATCGACGCAGAGGGTTACTGCAATATCGTGGGCCGCGTGAAGGACATGCTGATCCGCGGCGGCGAGAACGTCTACCCGCGCGAGATCGAGGAATTCCTGTTCCGCCACCCGAAGGTGCAGGCGGTGCAGGTGTTTGGCGTGCCCGACCCCAAGTACGGCGAGGAAGTCTGCGCGTGGATCGTGCTCAAGCCGGGCGAGACGGCGACAGAGGACAATATCCGTGCTTTCTGCCGCGACCAGATCGCGCACTACAAGATTCCGCGCTATATCCGCTTTGTCGACGAGATGCCCATGACCATTACCGGCAAGGTGCAGAAGTTCGTGATGCGCGAGCGCATGACGCTGGAACTCGGGCTGGACGAGACCAAGACCGCCTGATTCCAATCCCACTTTCATTTGACATCGGGCTGCGCTCCCCGGCAGCCCCACTCAACACGATAACGAGCACTCCCATGAACGAACTCCCAGGCCTCAATTTCCATCTCGGCGAAGATATCGACATGCTGCGCGAATCCGTGCGCAACTGGGCGCAAGCCGAACTGGCCCCGCGCGCGGCACAGATCGACCGCACCGACCAGTTCCCTATGGATGCCTGGAAGAAGATGGGCGACCTCGGCGTGCTCGGCATCACGGTGGCAGAGGAGTACGGCGGCGCCAATATGGGCTACCTCGCCCACATGATCGCCATGGAAGAGATCAGCCGCGCCTCGGCCTCGGTCGGCCTGTCCTACGGCGCGCACTCCAACCTGTGCGTGAACCAGATCCACCGCAACGGCACCGCTTCGCAGAAGGCGAAATACCTGCCCAAGCTGGTCTCCGGCGACTGGATCGGCGCGCTGGCCATGAGCGAGCCCAATGCCGGCTCCGACGTGGTGAGCATGAAGCTGCGCGCGGACTTCAAGGGCGACCACTACGTGCTCAACGGCACCAAGATGTGGATCACCAACGGCCCGGACTGCGACGTGCTGGTGGTCTACGCCAAGACCGAGCCGGACCTTGGCGCGCGCGGCATGACCGCCTTTATCGTCGAGAAGGGCATGAAGGGCTTCTCGGTGGCGCAGAAGCTGGACAAGCTCGGCATGCGCGGCTCGCACACGGGGGAGCTGGTGTTCCAGGACGTGGAAGTGCCGGTGGAGAACATCCTTGGCGGCGAGAACCTGGGCGCCAAGGTGCTGATGAGCGGGCTGGACTATGAGCGCGCGGTGCTCTCCGGCGGCCCGGTAGGCATCATGCAGGCGTGCATGGACGTGATCACGCCGTACATCCACGACCGCAAGCAGTTCGGCCAGAGCATCGGCGAATTCCAGCTGATCCAGGGCAAGGTGGCCGACATGTACACCACGCTGCAGGCGGCACGCAGCTACCTGTACACGGTGGGCAAGAATCTCGACTCGCTCGGCACCGAACACGTGCGCCAGGTGCGCAAGGACTGCGCCGCGGTGATCCTGTACACCGCCGAGAAGGCAACCTGGATGGCCGGCGAATCCGTGCAGATCCTGGGCGGCAACGGCTATATCAACGACTACCCGGTGGGCCGCCTGTGGCGCGACGCCAAGCTGTACGAGATCGGCGCCGGCACCTCGGAAATCCGCCGCATGCTGATCGGGCGCGAGCTCTACGCCGAAACGGCCTGAGCATCCAGCCGACGCCTGCGCACTCACAGCACCAGCCACAAGCACAAAGACGCGAGACCGACACCTTATGCCCACGCTCGAAACCAAACTCAATGCGCGCTCGGAATCCTTCCGCGCCAATGCCGACGCCATGCAGGCGCTGGTCGCCGACCTCAAGGCGAAGATCGCCAATCTGGCGGAAGGCGGCGGCGAGGAAGCCCGCGCCAAGCACCTCGGGCGCGGCAAGCTGCTGCCGCGCGAGCGTGTGCAGCAACTGCTGGATCCAGGCACGCCGTTCCTGGAACTGTCGCAGCTCGCGGCTTACGACATGTACGACAATGCCGCGCCGGGCGCTGGCATCATCACCGGTATCGGCAGCGTGGCCGGGCAGGAATGCGTGATCGTCTGCAACGACGCGACCGTCAAGGGCGGCACCTACTACCCGCTCACCGTGCGCAAGCACCTGCGCGCGCAGGAAATCGCCGAGCAGAACAACCTGCCCTGCATCTACCTGGTGGACTCGGGCGGCGCCAACCTGCCAAACCAGGACGACGTGTTCCCGGACCGCGACCACTTTGGCCGCATCTTCTATAACCAGGCCAATCTGTCCAAGGCGGGCATCCCGCAGATCGCGGTGGTGATGGGTTCGTGCACGGCCGGCGGCGCCTATGTGCCGGCCATGAGCGATGAATCGATCATCGTCAAGAACCAGGGCACCATCTTCCTGGGCGGCCCGCCGCTGGTGAAGGCGGCCACCGGCGAGGAAGTCACCGCCGAGGACCTGGGCGGCGCCGATGTGCACACGCGCCTGTCTGGCGTGGCCGATTACTTTGCGCAGAACGACGCGCATGCGCTGTCGCTGGCGCGCAATATCGTGCAGCACCTGAACCGCCGCAAGCCGGACCAGATCCGCCTGCACGAGCCCCTGCCCCCGCGCTATCCGGTGGAGGAGCTGTACGGCGTGATCCCCACCGACACGCGCAAGCCCTATGACGTGCGCGAGGTGATTGCGCGCATCGTGGACGACTCGGACTTCGACGAGTTCAAGGCGCGCTACGGCACCACGCTGGTGTGCGGCTTTGCGCGGATCTGGGGCTATCCGGTTGGCATCATTGCCAACAACGGCATCCTGTTCTCGGAGTCCGCGCTCAAGGGCGCGCACTTTATCGAGCTGTGCTGCCAGCGCAAGATCCCGCTGGTGTTCCTGCAGAACATCACCGGCTTCATGGTGGGGCGCAAGTACGAGAACGAAGGCATTGCGCGCAATGGCGCCAAGATGGTGACGGCGGTGGCGACGGCGCAGGTGCCGAAGTTCACGGTGATCATCGGCGGCTCGTTTGGCGCGGGCAACTACGGCATGTGCGGGCGCGCTTACTCGCCACGCTTCCTGTGGATGTGGCCGAACGCGCGAATCTCGGTGATGGGCGGCGAGCAGGCGGCCAGCGTGCTGGCTACCGTGCGCCGCGACGGCATCGAGGCCAGGGGCGGTAGCTGGAGCGCGGAAGACGAGGACAAGTTCAAGCAACCGATCCGCGACCAGTACGAGCACCAGGGCCACCCCTACTACGCCAGCGCGCGGCTGTGGGATGACGGCGTGATCGATCCCGCGCAAACCCGCACGGTGCTGGGCCTGGGCCTGTCGGCCAGCCTGAACGCGCCCATCGGCGAGATGAAGTTCGGCGTGTTCCGCATGTAATTGCTTGCGCAATCACACACGCAAGAGCCACCGATACCGAATCTGACCGGACCGAACCGTACAGGACACCACCATGGAATTCACCACCCTTACCGTCACCGCCGCGCAGCACGTGGCCACCGTCACGCTGAACCGGCCGGACGTGCGCAACGCGTTCAACGAAACCGTGATCGCCGAGCTCACCGGCGCCTTTCGCGCGCTCGGCAGCGAGCCCACGGTGCGCGCCATTGTGCTGGCGGGCAGTGGCCCGGCCTTCTGCGCGGGCGCCGACCTGAACTGGATGAAGAAGATGGCCGGCTACTCGCACGACGAGAACCGGTCGGATGCGCTCACGCTGGCGCAGATGCTGCACACCATCTGGGCCTGTCCCAAGCCGGTGATCGCACGTATCCACGGCGACACCTATGCGGGCGGCGTGGGCCTGGTTGCCGCCTGCGACATCGCCGTGGCCGCGGAGACGGTGAATTTCTGCCTGTCGGAAGCGCGCCTGGGCTTGCTGCCCGCCACCATCAGCCCCTACGTGATTCGTGCCATGGGCGAGCAGGCAGCGCGCCGCTACTTCATCACCGCCGAGCGCTTCGGCGCGGCCGAGGCGCTGCGGCTGGGCTTTGTGCATGAGGTGGTGCCGGGCGACACGCTGGACGCCAAGGTGGACGAGCTGGCCGCCGCGCTGGTAGCCAACAGCCCCAACGCCGTGCGCGAGAGCAAGCGGCTGGTGCAGGAAGTGTCCGGCCGGGCCATTGACGATGCGCTGCTGGCGGATACCGCCGACCGCATTGCCGCGATCCGCGCGTCGGAAGAAGGCCGTGAAGGCGTGCGCTCCTTCCTGGAGAAGCGCTCGCCGTCCTGGCGGCCTGCCTGAGCCAATGCACCCAGCCAATCGAGCGCACCCGCCGCGCGGCCACCGCAGCCGCGCCGCCTGAACGAGAAAACTAGGAACAGTCATGTTCAACAAGATCCTGATCGCCAATCGCGGCGAAATCGCCTGCCGCGTGGCAGCCACCTGCCGCCGCCTCGGCATCCGCACGGTGGCCGTCTACTCCGACGCCGACGCCAATGCCCGCCACGTGGCGCTATGCGACGAGGCCGTGCATATCGGCGGCGCCGCCGCGCGCGACAGCTACCTGCGCGGCGACCACATCATCGAAATGGCCAAGGCCACCGGTGCGCAGGCCATCCATCCGGGCTACGGCTTCCTTTCTGAAAACGATGGCTTCGCCGATGCCTGCGCCGAAGCCGGCCTCGTCTTCATTGGCCCGCCGGCATCGAGCATCCGCGCCATGGGCAGCAAGAGCGCCGCCAAGCGCCTGATGGAACAAGCCGCGGTGCCGCTGGTGCCGGGCTACCACGGCGAGGATCAGGACCCCGCCCTGCTGCGCCGCGAAGCCGACCGCATTGGCTACCCGGTGCTGCTCAAGGCCAGCGCCGGCGGTGGCGGCAAGGGCATGCGCGTGGTCGAGGCCAGCGAAGGCTTCGAAGCCGCGCTGGCGTCCGTCAAGCGCGAGGCCAGCGCCAGCTTCGGCGACGACCGCGTGCTGGTGGAGAAATACCTGACCCGTCCCCGCCATATCGAAATCCAGGTGTTTGCCGACACGCACGGCAACTGCGTCTACCTGTTCGAGCGCGACTGCTCGGTGCAGCGCCGCCACCAGAAGGTGCTGGAAGAAGCGCCGGCCCCAGGCATGAGCGAGGCGCGCAGGCGGGCGATGGGCGATGCCGCCGTGGCCGCCGCGCAGGCCGTGGGCTACGTCGGCGCCGGCACCGTGGAGTTCATCGCCAACCAGGACGGCTCGTTCTACTTCATGGAGATGAACACCCGCCTGCAGGTGGAGCATCCCGTCACCGAGATGATCACCGGGCAGGACCTGGTGGAATGGCAGCTCCGTGTGGCTTCCGGCGAACCGTTGCCGCTCAAGCAAGATCAGCTTCACATCCACGGCCACGCGCTGGAAGCCCGCGTCTACGCCGAGAACCCCGACAAGCAGTTCCTGCCCTCCACCGGCACGCTGCGCTACCTGCGCACGCCGGCGGCGGTGACGTTCACGCTGGGCCAGGACGGCAGCGGCCCGGCGGGCGTGCGCATCGACTCCGGCGTGCGCGAGGGCGACACCATCAGCCCGTACTACGACCCCATGATCGCCAAGCTGATCGTGTGGGGCCGCGACCGGGAGGAAGCCCTGGCGCGCATGGCGCAGGCGCTGGCCGAGTATCACGTGGTGGGCCTGTCGACCAATATCGCCTTCCTGCAGCGGTTGGTGACCTCGCAGGCGTTCCGCACCGCGGATCTCAACACCGGGCTGATCGAGCGCAACCAGGCGGCGCTGTTTCCCCCGCCCGCGCCGGTAGGCATGGAGGTGATCGCCCTGGCGGTAGCGGCGCTGGTGGATGCGGAAACCCGCGCACGCCGCGTCGATCCGGCCGATGCGCATTCGCCCTGGCAGCATGCCGGCGCATGGCGCCTGAACGGCGATGCCAGCAGCCAGTACCGCCTGCGCACCGCCGAAGGCGAAACGCTGGCCAGCCTGCGCGGCGACGGCGGCAAGCAATGGCTGACCGTGGGCGGGCAAACCATGCCCTTGCGCGCGGCCAGCCATGCCGGCAGCCACACGCTCGACCTTGGCGAGCGCACGGTCAAAGGCAACACGCATATCGACGGCGACACGCTCTACGTGTTCAGCGGCAAGCAGCAAACCCGGCTGGAGGTCATCGACCCGCTGGCCCATGCGGGCAGCGCCGATGCCGAAGGCGGCAAGCTGGTGGCGCCGATGCCGGGCCGCATCATTGCCGTGATGGTCAAGGCAGGCACCGTCATCGGCAAGGGCGATCCGCTGATCGTGATGGAAGCCATGAAGATGGAGCACACCCTGACCGCGCCGGCCGACGGCGTGGTGCAGGAAGTGCTTTACGGTGTCGGCGACCAGGTGCAGGATGGCGCTCAGTTGGTGACGCTGGAGGACTTGGTGGCGTGAGTGAAGGCATGCCTTTTGGGGGGTGCCGCTTGTAGCCCCGCTGACGCGGGGGGATGCGCTTGTTGGGTGGGGTTTTACTGCTTCTAGCTGCTGACGCAGAATAGGGTGAGTGGGCAGTGTTTTAGCGCTTCTAGCTGCTGTCGCGGCTGTACGGGATTGGCCGTTTTAGAACGTGTGAGATGTCACTTTTCTTTACTCGCCCGTAAAGAAAAGTAACCAAAAGAAAGCGATCCTTGCAGGAGGCTGGCGTGGCGTCATTGGGGACCCCAGCGGTGTCGTCGTCAGGCCCCGGGTTTTAATTAACTCGTGCCGTTACCGATTTAAATGGCCACGATCCTTTTAATGACGCTGGTTTCGTGGTGAGGCCCCCGGTAGCAGCATCCCTGCCTATTCACCCATCTGCCGGTACCGGCGCAAAGCGCCACGATATATCACACCGTGATGGTTTCGTGGTGGGGTGGGCGCGGCAATCCACCCAAGTTAAGCCTCCCTCAGCAAGCCTTATAGGCGGCATGTCGATGAGGCTTATTAGGTGGGGGGTGTCCGACCAATCCACCCAAGTTAAGCCTCCCTCAGCAAGCCTTATAGGCGGCATGTCGATGAGGCTTATGACGAGGCGGTCGAGGCTTGGCGCGATCCGGTCGCACGCGATGGATACGTGTTGCGATCAAGGTCAAGGTTTCATTCAGAGCAGCCTTGGCCCATCGCAGGCCGAGCAGCACCGCAGGCAGGACACGTTTGAGGGCAGTGATGGCGTAGGTCCGGTTGATCCGATGGTCCGAGTCAATGTCATGTTCCTGCGCGGCGGTGAGGCAGCACAGGGCGTGTAGGTTGTCGCAGAGGATTTTGGCACCGAAGTCCTGCCTGGCGGCCAACTGTGAGAGGCCGGACAGGTGTTCGAGTGCCATGCGGTGTTTGAGACGTTTAAACGCCTCCTCCAGGCGCCAGCGCTGGTGATAGAGATCGCGGAAGGTGGCAGCCGGATAGCGGTGCATGTCGAGCAGATTGGTGATGAGCACGCGCACCTTACCGGCTGGCGAGATCTGCCGGATCAGCCGGACGGTCTGTGGGGTAGCCGCACATTCATAGTCGCGCGCGTCATTGCGGGTTGGAGCCGGGAGCGTGACGATGGCCTCGTCGCGGCCGGAGCGGACGAAGTGTCGCACGGCGGTAAAGCCGCTGCCGT